>CALLPU010000001.1 GCA_938016235.1 uncultured Granulosicoccus sp.
CCTTGACGTACACCGTGTTCGCTGTGCATTCCTGTGTGCTGGAACAGGCTGACGTTGTCACCTCGGTTGACAACCACAATGTCGAGCAGACCATCCGCGTTCAAATCCACAACGCTAGCACCGCGCCCGCGGCGATCAAGCGCTATGCCGGCAGGCAATCCTGACTCCTTGAATTGCCCGGATGCGGTGCCCAATAGCAGGTTGTCGGGATCATAGCGAGCGAAGTCATTCATGTTCTCCACGTTGCCTTTGGTGATAAACAGATCCTGATGGCTGTCATTGTTAACGTCTTCGAACTGCGCATGCCAACCGGTGCTGGGTTTCAGATCATCACCGGTGTACGGCCGGTGAGCTGTGGCACCGTTGCTCCAGGCCATATCGTCGTAGTGCGGACGATTTTCATCAATGGCCTGTTCCAGATCGAGCACCTGAAGTTTGGTATCGCCCATGGAGGTCAATGCATATTCAGGGTAACCATCGGCATCGAGATCAGCTTCAGCGATACCCATGCCCCAGATAACCAAGGGTTCCCAGCCTTCAGCCGACGAATACAGGCGTGGATAGCGGCCACTGTCCAGTCGCCAGAGTTGTTCCTGCCCGCCACGATAATAATGACGATCATTGGTGATGCGTAGTGCATCCAGACCACTTCGATTCCAATCGGTGAACAGCAAAGACAACGCACAATAGCCCGGAGCCAGCGGTAGTGCACCTGAATAATCCGGGCCCTCTTGCGCCGATGCCGGGCGATGCAGTTCATTGTCATGGCAGGTGCCCCAGGGGGAGCCCGGTGCGCTTCTATCCACATAGTTGCCGATGGCCAGTGTGGGATACGCGTTGCCCGGTTCGAAGGTGGCGCTGAAGCTGGTTGTCCAGGCATTGCCACCGTCAAATCCCCACGCAACACTGGCCGGGGAGAAGCTGCAATTCGGGCCTCCTCTGAATAGCTGATTCTCGCCCACCCGTAAAACGACCAGGTCCATGAAGCCATCGTTGTCGATGTCGATGGGGTAGCTGCCAGTGACCTTGTCCAGGGCCAGACGGCTGGACGTTGATTTTTCAAACGTCAACGCACCCGCCGGTTCGCTGCGATTGATAAACAGCTGTGCCTGGTTCTGGCCGCCGGCAATATACAAGTCTGGCATACGATCCTGATTGCAATCGAACGTGCTGATGCCGCCGCCCACAAAGTATTCCCAGGGACCGTCATAGCGGTGAACCACACCTGCGCTGATGGACACTTCCTCAAAGCGTGGCACGTCGCCGTAGTACACGGTCTCTTGCGCGTTGCTGAATCTTGGCAAACACAGGGCCGGCAGCAGCGTTAACGCGCAGCAGGCCCTGGCAATACCAGAATGATTGCGAATCACGGTTGAATGACCATCGTCTTGAGCCAGGCGATCAGTTCATCCTGCTCCTGGCGTGACAGGCTTTTCCAGCCATCACGAGCGTCACGTGCATCACCGCCGTGGGCATTGATGACTTCGCGCAACGTGGTGAGCTGCCCTCGATGACCGTAAGGTGCAGTGGACGCCACTCCCCAGAGCTCGGTGGTCATGAATACATTGCGTTCCACGAAGCGTTGCGACAGTAGCTCGTTGCCCAATACCGCCACTTGCTGGTCGGCGATGACATGGCGCTTCAAATCCCCAAACAAGGGCACTTTGATATCGCCGTTGTCGAGCCGTTCCAACGTGGACGCCCAGTCAAGCAAGGCCAGATCGTAGGTACTGCCGCCAGACTCACCTTGCCGCAGAGTGCCGGCAGCATCCATCGGGCCAGGATCATCGAACATCAGTGATGTCAGTGGCAGGTAGCGCTTGTGGCAGTCCGCACATCCCAGCGCATCGAACTGTTTTTCGCCGGCCTTTGCAGCCTCAGCCCATCGGGCGTTTACCGGTGGGCTTGCAACCGGTGGCGGCAGGGTTGCCTGCCAGGCCACCAGTGCAGATACGTCTCCATCGGTGATTTCACGTGTGTTGCCATCTTCGTCAAAGTCGTCGGTGCCGGTCCAGCGCGCACCGAAACGCTCATTGGCCTGCATACCATGATGGTGATTCAACGCATTAACGGTGAACTGCCGTAGTGACGTCATGACACCTTTATGACTGAACGGGCGTATCACCAGATCGTGATCAACTCCGTCTATATGCTGCGTATCTACCCGGCCATCCGCGTGTACGATGAGCGAGCCAAACGATACGCCTTTGCTTTGCAGAGGCTGGGTGATTGATGCTTGAGTTTCCTGTGCCAACTGCAAGGCCTGCGTGCGCAGAAGCATCAGGTCACGACTCATTTCGCGGGCCAGCAATTCGATCAGTCCCGCACCAAAGAGATGATTGGTGTTGCGCTCGTTGGAAAACTGCGGATCGGTGGAATCAAAATCGGTGTGCTGAAAACCCTCTGACACAAACACATTGGCAGAAAAGTCACCCGCGCCACCGATGACGGGTACGTTATGGCAGCTGGAGCAAGCGTTGGCATCGAGCCCTGCGGTGCGTGAGAATTCTGTTCGGGGGACGCGCTTGCGTTTTGTCGGGATGATTGCCTGGGTAGCCATGGGGCGACCCACACCATCTTCCACGGTAAATCGGGCATCGAACAGATGTTCACCGGCTTCCATCAATGCCAGCAGCGTATGTTTGTCGAGTGTGCCGAGGTAGTCTTGCTGATTGACATGATCCTGAATGGCGGACTCAGACCATGGATCACCGGCTGCCGCTGGCAGGCTCGACAACGTAATAGCAATAATCAGGTAGTGGGGCAGGGGGATGATAGAACGGGACTTCATGCACTGATTCCGATATCGATGGCGGGGTCTGAAAACAATCGATCAAGCTGGCTCAAACTGTTGAGTATCAATCCCTGATCCAGCAGAGCGTGTTCACTGTCGTAGCAGTGTAGAAAAGCTGCGGTGTCTGTGTCGTCACCCAGCCGCTGTCGCATGGTGGATTCCATGCCGCCGCGCATCAGACTGAATGCCAGTTCACTGTGGCCCACCAGAGCAACCGGCATGGGGTCCAGCAGTGTAAAAAGACTCACCAGCCCTTCGCCGATAGCGGCACCGGCAATGGTGAAAGCCTGCATGGCAGCGCGCTCACCCTTGTGCGCCTGTTCAATCAGTTGTTGCATGGCGTGACTGGATACCCGCCCAGCCGGCAGATCGTCAACAGACTGGCCGTTAGCCAAACGTTCAATGCCGTAGTCGGCTGCGTAGGCTTCGATACACCCTCGATTACCGCAACGGCATAACGCACCCTGATGTTCAAACCGCAGATGCCCGATTTCCAGTGCAGATGATCGGGTACCGGCAAAGGGTTGCCCGTCCAGATGCAGACCCAGCCCGATGCCGTGCGAGAAAAGCACAGTGGCAAAGGAATTTCCCAGAACATCTTGTTGAGTCTGGCTGAGCGCTTGAGAGATCAGCCGACAATCATTGTCGACGCTGACGGGCACATTAAATTTTTCCTGCAGCGTGCTGCCCATCGGCACGTGGCGATGCGCGATGATCGGCGACCACAGCAGATCGCCACTGGCGTGTTCGGTGACGCCCTGGAAAGCAACTCCGATATGGTGAAGCTGTTGTTGCCGATCACACGGGCAGACGATCTCTATGGCGTCGGTAGCGCAACTGAGCACCTGCTCTGAAGCGAGTTCACGCGTTTTCACGGCTGTTTCGTGAGTTTGCAGCACCTGACCGGCGTAGTTGATGCGCTGAGCACGAATCATGTCGATGGTCAGATTGACCGTCACTGCATCACCGGCTTCCGGGTTCAACGACAGTTGTGAGCGGGGTCTGCCACGGGCATTTTTGCCGTTCTCTTCCGGATGCTTTTCGCTGAGCAGGATCCCCTGGTCAATAAGCTGTGACGACAGGGTCGAGATGGATGCTGCGCTCAAACCGGTGAAATCGGCCATTTGTGCCGGGGTACACGGGCCTTCAGAGCGCAAGGTATCAAGCAACCTGCGACGATTCTCACTGCGCAGATCGTCGCTGCGAATGATCGGGTGTTGAGACATTTGTGTGCTTGATTCTTGGTTGCTATGTGCAAATGGAAAAAACAACTTGACACATTTCAATCCAGAAGTCACCATTTATTCCAGTCGTGAAATAAATACGACTTGGTTCAGTTATTTGACCAACAACCCATGAAAACCATGCGATCAGCGTCTGAGAAAGTCGTGCAGATCGCCTACCTACACTCGGAGTGAGTATGAAAAAGACTGGAGCCGTAATACTGGCTGCCTCGATATCGGCCTTGTTGGCTGGTCCGGTAATGGCAGAGGGCAAAACGATCGGCGTATCCTGGTCCAACTTCCAGGAAGAGCGCTGG
>CALLPU010000002.1 GCA_938016235.1 uncultured Granulosicoccus sp.
CACGTGGGACAGTACGGCCGTGACCGCATACGTGTTCTCTGGCAACACATTGGCAGGTGGTATCGTTAGGGTCCAGCTTCCATCGCCGTGCAGCACAAGGTGTGGGCCACTGTCGGTATAGACCACACCGTTGACGGTCACCTCGAGTGTTTCCCCTGTGGCAGGCGACGCCGTACCCGTGATTGTTGGCGTACCGCTGTTGACCAGCAAGCTTGTCACCGTCGGAACAGCATTAACACGCAAAGTGAACGTATCAGAGAGTGTTAATTCATCTACTTCATCAACGCCGTTGCCATTGTCACCGTCTTCGATAACAAGATCGCCATCCACATCTTTCTGATCGATTTGCGTGATCGAGGCTGTCACGACACTCTCAACTGCGCTGGTTGATGTAGCCATAAGTGTTGACAATGACGCGCGGTCAACCAACCACACACCGCCACCGCTACTGGTAACAGTTCCAGTCGTGGAACTAAACGTAATCGCAGACGGAACATTGCTCAAGGTCACAATTTCGGACTGATTTTCCGATCCATCAACATCAGCAGAATCTGACACCGATACCGCAACGTTCATCGCGCTGCCGACATACCCGTGAGAGTCATTGGTGGATAATGCCGGCGTGTCTACAACCGGCTCTATACGAAGCTCGAGTTTCTCGGATTCGCCGGTTGACGACAAATCAAACGACAATTGCAGCGTTCCGGACTCATGGGGCGCTGGCAAATAAGCCAGTATGGGCAAATCAGCAAAATCAATTTCCCAGCCGCCGTTACCATTCGGTGCACCATGAGACAGTAGCCCGGCTGTGGGTACCCCTGTGATGGTGAAAGGTTCGTTGCCAAGCCACGAAATATTAGCGTTACCCCGATAATCACGGTAGTTTTGCGTACCATATGAAGAGGTTGCGGTGAAGGTTAGTGTTCGACTGCCATCTGGATGCGTACTAACGACAAATTGTGCCGTCTCAGGATACTGATCAGTAAAACTACCCGCACTCTTGTTGCTCTGATAAAGCGCATTGCCTCCATCGGTCGCACCAAAAAACGTTTGTCCAAACGGTACGCCATCCCAGGAAAGCAAATCCGGGCTACTGGTGCGAATGAAAGTGATTGATCCAGAGCTGATACCGTTTTCCAGATCGATGACCGCGAAACCCATGCCCATATTCTCGTTGGTGTCGCTACCACCAATGGTGTCCCAGGACATCTGCAGCAAACCAACACGAGCACTGGCGGGAATAGTGAACATGAACTCATTAACTGGATCACCAAACTCATCAACTCCGTCTGCCGGGCTGTCATCAAACAATGCATCGGCACTACCGACAGAGACAAACGAGGCAATGGAACTGAATCCCGTGCGCTCATAGTACTCAGCCGTATACATGGATGTAAAAATCCCCGAAAAGCCTGAGGCACGTTCAATGACGAGCTGACCGCTACTATCAATATACAGTGTGGGATTCTGCAACACCGAGGCATCGGCCGTGACATCCCCATGCCTGGTTGCGGAGCTGCCCAGAATACTTACGGGTACAGCACCACTGGTACGCTGATCAATAAGCGGGTAGTCATCAAAGCTGTAAGTAACGGTATTAGCGCTATTCTCTCCTCGCTGGGCAGCAATGGTTCCCGAGATACTGCGTGCCTCAAGATCAATCAGCAGCCTTGCGAATCCCTTGTGCTCTACTGCAAAGTTAGACCCGGCAGCAGCACTGAGAGCATTCAGGGCTATGAATCCCTTCTTGCCTGATCCTGGTTCCAGTGCGGATGGAAAGGTCAGTACCGACAGGGATTCACCCGCTGTCTGAACCGTATTCCCTGCACCCAGAAAGTTAGTGCTGTCATCTTCAGACGTCATGTATTCGATGACGTAGGCTGTCTCGAGTGTGTGAGTTTCAACGATCTGAATCGTATCGGCCACGACGCTGAAGGTAGGGTTAGATGCGCCAGTAGCATGAAAACCCACCACTTTTGAGTTATCCGCCAATACGGGCTGTCCAAGAGGCACATCCATCCACGCATATTGATCCAGCTCAGAAAGTCGGCCATTGTTGATGAACGCCACGCGACCACTGGAAGTACCGTCGACCAGATTGATGCGAGCGTTCAGCAATTGATAGTCATCATCGGTTAAGTCATCGCCGGCCGTGTTGCGGCTCTGTGTGGAATAGCCGGTGATGGCAATGCTCGACGTTCTCGACGGGATACTGGACACAACAGGTGCCGCACCGGCCGAATCACTGCGAAACGCAGCATCGGTATCGATCAGATCCTGTAAAGCACCACCGTCGTAGAGATCGGGGGCCACCTGCAACCCGAGTGCGACTTGCGTATCTTCCAGCGTGAACAGCACAGGATTTGCTGAAGAAATAAAGTCACTGGCAGCCTCTACTGCAACACTGACCACCGCAAAGCTTGTTCCACCGGCACCGTCATCAATGCTGTAAGTAAAGGTATCTGTGCCTGCAAATCCGATGTTCGGGGAGTACGAAAAACTGCCGTCCGGGAACACAGTGGCAGTGCCATTGAAGGCATCGACAAGCAGTGCATAGCTGTCTGCAGGCCCATCAAGGCTTTCGTCGTTGGACGACAGCAAGCCGGTTACCTGCTGGCCTGCTCCCGTAGTGAAGTTGTCATCACGCGCAACGGGCGGCGCTGCATATACCCACTGGGTCATGAGGAGCAGTAACAACAGCCCACTGATGAGAAAGACTTTCAGCCTCAGATACAGCGAGTGCAGCAATGAACCAGCGCCAGCCCATGCAGGCCTTGTGATCTGAAATGCCATTCAGTGGATTGCCCCATTTAAAGCTTGCGCCCTTAGAAGCAAATACACTTGGCTCAAACATCCTCCCGCGAATCAACTCATGGACGCCATCCGGTAATGCAGGCTGCCAATGCGAAAACACTCGCCAGCAAGTAACCTGCGGGTAACACTGATGTAACGTGCAAGTAACCTGCCATGGATTTCACGGGCTGCGAGGCATTTTTGAGACGAAGTTCCGATTTGGAGAAATGGTGTGTCTCAGCTGTTGGTTGCGCGCGTACGAAGGGGCGCACGGGCGTTAAGCACTCTCGACATGAGGCTTTGCCGCAGTAGCGATGTCAGTGTGGGGAAGCTTTAGCTCCGAGTAAGGTTTGCCGGTGAGCCGTGTGACCAGCGAAGTTGGATTTAGCCCTGGAACACAAGTAAGACCAACTTATCCCAACAGACTTTTTTGCCTGGCCAGCAACTGTAGTTTGACAACGTAGCGCTCCAGACAACTCCGCATATCGGGTGAGAGCGCCTGAAATTCGAAACCGATAAGCCACAGTGATGATCGCTTCAGGTATCGGCTATGACAAACGCGCGCACTCAGTGACAAGCCTTCATCGGATTCTGCCAACTGAAAATTGAGCACCAGAGAACTCTCACAAACGGTGGGTAATTCCTCACCGGCATCCTTGACACCCACGAGACAGCCATTGGCTGAGATATTGGACAAGGTACACTGCGCCGATGCGATGGGATTTTCTTCAAACTCGGGCGGTAGCTCGATGGAAACAGGAACCGTGAACAAGCCGGCGAGTGAGACCCTGAATGCATCCCTGCGCTGCACATAAAACAGTTGAGACGGGAAAGGTATTTTATACAAGGCGCCTTTCTCATCCTCTACCGTGTCAATGGCCGCCATAGAATCTGCGCGAACATCCACACCATCGTGCGTGGTTGCCAGCGAGAATGGCTGACCACCGGTTATTCTTTTGTGAATGTCTGAATCGGTTACGGCATCTAGCAGAAAGCTGGACATGTCGGTGCTCACACTCACAACCATGGTGCGTTCCGTCATATCCGTACCCGGCAGCTCCAACCTGACCAGTTGATGCTGACTTTGCAATGAACTCAGCAACCAGTGGATTCGTTTGGAATCAGTGAGTTTATGTTCTGTTAAATCAGCCATTACAACCTGCTCTGAATAGATGCGTCGATGTTTCTATTCATGTGATATCGGCTTGCAGAAATCCGCCTTGATACACAAGACACCGGGTTAGTTATGAGTCCGGCATGGATTCGAAAGCATCACTGACTCTTAATGCAACAGACTCGACTCAATCACAATTCTTCAGGAATCCGGGTACCCACCGCGAGCACGCACTACCCGCATGGGTGATTGAGCGACACCGTCGACATGCACTACGATCTGGCTATTGAAAGGCAGGATCTTCCGCCTGCCAGACAAT
>CALLPU010000003.1 GCA_938016235.1 uncultured Granulosicoccus sp.
TTCCTGAACACCTCTGTGGTGGACGTCTCATCGGGCACAACATGCAAAACACGCCGGAATCCCTTGATCTCAGGGCGTTCACGCTGCTGCTCCAGAAATTGGGCAAAGTGGTCTGATTCTGGGCGACAAGAAGAGATGGCACCTCGGAGCAGGTTGCCATCTGTTGCCATGAGCGCTGCCACCATGTCTGTTTCCGCACCGATATCCTGCTCGGCGACATCCACTTCCATGTGTAAAACGCCGCTGATCCCCACTCGGTGGGCGACCACGTCATAGCTGTCATAGGTTGCATCCCTGCGCAGCGCAGCGAAATCATCGAGCCACGGGTACGAAAGTTTATCCAGATAGATGAGGTGCAGATGCGTATCGAATATCAACGTCGTCTCCTGCTTGAAAGGGCTGCCGAACAATTCGTGCATATTTTTACTTGATTATATATAAAAGTCTAGTTTATATTTGAAACACATTGGAAAGCCGGAGGATTACTCCGGTTTGATGAATCGTGGAGTTGGCTATGAAGAGAACGGTGCTGTTGGCAACCATGGCGATGTGTTTGCCTTTTGGCTCTGCTGTCGCGGGCGATTTCGATAACGTTACGCTGGATGCAAAGTTGATTGGCGGGCAGCAATACGAAGCGCTGTACGCGCGCATTGCGGAGTGGGAAGCGGACACCGGTGCAAAGGTGAACGTCATTTCCAAGAAAAATCACTTTGAGCTGGATAAGGAATTCAAATCCGATATTGCGGCAGGCTCACTGGGTTGGTGTGTGGGTTCCAACCATTCTTCCTTTGCCTCGCAATACCCGAGCCTCTACACCGACATGACGCCATTTCTGACCGAGGAGTTTATTGGCGAGTATGTGGATTCCAATATTGCGGCCTCCATGATCGGCGACAAGCTTGTCATGTTGCCCAGAGCACAGTTCGATGTGTCGGCAATGTACTACCAGAAGGATCTCTACGAGAACGAAGACAACCAACAACGATTCAAGGAAAAGTACGGTTACGATCTAATGCCACCGGATACGTGGGAACAGGTGTCCGACCAGGCCATGTTTTTTGCCGACCCTCCCAACTTCTACGGCACACAGTTTGCCGGCAAGGATGAAGCTATCGTGGGTCGTTTCTACGAGTTGGTGATTTCAGAAGGCGGCCAATTGTTCAATGAGGACTGGTCACCGGCGTTCAACAGCGAAGCGGGTGTTCGTGCACTGGACTGGTTTGTGAAAATGTACGAATCAGGTGCCGTGCCTAAAGGCACAACGTCCTACTTGTGGGATGAACTGGGCGCCGGCTTTGCATCGGGCACCGTTGCGTTGAATCTGGACTGGCCTGGTTGGGCCGGGTATTTCAACGATCCTGAGAGTTCCAAAGTAGCTGGCAACGTTGGCGTGGTGGTGCAACCGCAAGGTAGCGCCGGTATTCGCACAGGCTGGTCAGGGCATCATGGGTTTTCAGTAACTGAGTCTTGTGAGAACAAGGAAGCGGCTGCATCGCTGGTGGCATTTTTAACGAATGAAGAAAGTCAGATGCTGGAGAGCTCGGCTGGCCCCTTGCCAACCCGCAAGGCAGTGTGGACGCATGTGGTAGAGCAGGCTGGCACTGATGCCTATCGAAGTGAAGTGCTGACAGCCTTTCAATCAGCTGCTGAACATGCGTTCCCCGCACCTAAAACTCCTTACTGGATAGAAGCCACCAACGTTATCTATCCAGAGTTGCAGGCCGCTATTCTGGGTGACAAGACATCCGCTGAAGCCCTCGAAACGGCGTCGGAAGCGGTTGATGAAATCATGCTTGAAAACGGCGTTTACTAATTACACCAGACAGACGCCTGGTTGAACATTCTGCGCGGTATGCTCCGGTTTACCGCGCAGAAATAACAACAACGAGCTGACCGTGAAACTGCTGCCGCTTCGATTGCCCACCTGGTTCCTGCTCCTGTTGCCGGCTATCATCATCTTGCTATCGGTGGTGCTGATCCCTCTGGTGCTATCGTTGTATTCCAGTTTTACGCCGTACAAACTGACCCGTCCGGAAACGCTGTACAAATGGATTGGCGAATACAACTACGTCAAAATAGCCGGTGACGCGAACTTCTGGTGGGCGTTTGGCCGCACGGTATTTCTGCTGACCATTGCCCTGAACCTGGAAATGCTGCTGGGCCTGGGTATCGCCCTGTTGGTCAACAAGGTGACCTGGGGGCAACGGTGGCTGCGTACCATCATGATGTTTCCGATGATGTTCTCACCCATACTTGTCGGCTTTCAATTCAAGTTCATCTTCAACGACAACGTGGGGCTGGTGAATAACGCCTTGCAATCCCTGGGTATCACCGATCAGGCGCTTCCGTGGCTGGTGGATGGCAAGCTCGCCATGTTTTCCATCATATTCGCAGAAGTCTGGATGTCTACATCGGTCTTCGCGATTCTCATCCTGGCGGGGCTGTTTGCCATACCCAGAGACCCGTTGGAGGCGGCCAAGGTTGACGGCTGTACACCGTGGCAGTCATTCAGGCACATAACACTGCCGTTCCTGATGCCATTCATTTACATCGCTCTGGCAATCCGCAGTCTGGATGTTGCGAGGGCCTATGACATCGTGAAAATCATGACCAACGGCGGGCCGGCACGTCGCACAGAACTGCTGTGGACCATGATCGGGCGAACCGGTTATGTTGATGCGAAGATGGGGCTGGCCAACGCCATGGGCTACGCCTCGATCATTCTGGCGGTTTTTTTCACGGTGTATTTTTTCAGAAAACTCAGCGCTTCGCGCTCATCGCTGGGCTTTGACAACTGACGTATGGACATTAACCAACAACATAGACTCAAGTCGTATTGCCTGAAGGCAGGGCACCTGATTCTGCTGTTCATCGCCATGTCCATCATCTGCCTGCCCGGTTTGTGGATAGTGCTCAACTCATTTCGCCCCACGGTGGAAATCATGGCCAAGCCTCCTGTGTGGATTCCCAATAGCCTGAGCCTGGACCACTACCGGGCCATGTTTGGTGCCGTGGGTGAGGGCGGCGTGCCGGTTGGTCGATACTTCATGAATTCACTGATCATCTCGCTGACCAGTACGGTTATTTCCATGCTGGTCGCGATATCCGGTGGCTACGCCTTTGCCCGGTATCGTTTTCGTGGAAAGTCTGTGATTTTTGTGACCTTCATGCTAACGCGCGCAGTGCCTGGAGTTGCATTATCGTTGCCTCTGTTCATCGTCTTTGCCCGGGTGGGCATCATCGATACGCATTTCGGACTGATTCTCGCTTACGTGGCCATGAACGTTCCGTTTTCCATCTGGTTGATAGACGGTTTTTTTCGGCAAGTGCCCAAAGAGCTCGGTGAGGCTGCCGAGATAGATGGCTGTACTCGCTGGCAGGCGTTTTGGAAAGTTGAGTTCCCTGTTGCCAAGGCAGGTATTGCCTCGGCAGCGATATTCGCTTTTCTGACGTCATGGAATGAGTACGCACTGGCCAGTCAGCTCACCAGATCGGTGTATTCCAAAACAATGCCGGTCGGTTTGCTCGATTTCACCTCTGAATTCACGATCAACTGGGGTGGCATGTGTGCGTTGGCTGTATTGATGATCATACCGGCACTGGTGCTGACCTTCATCGTGCAAAAACATCTCATCAGTGGTTTGACGTTCGGAGGCATCAAGGGATAGTCATGGCAAGCGTCACGCTAAGCAAGCTGGTAAAAAAGTACGGTTCACTGGAAGTGGTTCACGGCATCGATCTTGATATTGAGCACAAGGAGTTCGTGGTGCTGGTTGGGCCATCGGGCTGTGGGAAATCCACCACGTTGAGAATGATCGCCGGGCTGGAACCGGTCACCAGTGGTGACATCAGCATTGGCGAGAACGTGGTAAACAACCTTCCGCCCAGAGACAGGAACGTCTCGATGGTCTTTCAGAACTACGCGCTCTATCCGCATAT
>CALLPU010000004.1 GCA_938016235.1 uncultured Granulosicoccus sp.
GTGCAACATCACCTCGATGATCGCAGACAGGTAATGACCGAACGTTGTGGGTTGTGCCGGCTGTCCATGCGTGTAGGCGACGATGAGCGTATCTCGCTCAGTCGTTGCCTTTGAGATGAGCGTTGCGACCAGTTGATTCGCTTGCGTCAACCAGGTATCCGCCCGCTCGCGTAGCACCATCTTGAAAATCGTATGATCCATATCATTGCGCGAGCGTCCCGTATGCAAAGCGCCAGCCACATCTACGCCTAAACGGTTTTTCAGCTCTGACTCAACCAGAAAAAAATAGTCTTCGTACTCACCGGTGTATTCCAGTGTGGAGAGATCAATCTCGTCATCGATGGAACGAAGTGCACGTGCTATGGCACGCCCTGCTTCAGTCTCAACAATGCCTGTATCAACCAACATCACCAGATGCGCTCTGTTGATCGCGCTGACGGGCTCGACATAGTGTGCTTTCGCGCCATTGAACAAAGGCTCAAGCACCGTGCGCTTATACACGTCGTTGGGGAATGTGGTGTTGTCTGCGGCTTGATTCATTTTCCCATCATCCCTTCAGGCCAGCCATGACAACACCGCGAATGATATAGCGTTGAAACACAAGAAATATGATCAGTGTGGGTATGGTGGCAAGCGCCGCACCGGTCATGATCAACTCCCATTCCACTTGCTGTTCAACGCTAAACGTTGTCAGCCCCACCGGCAAGGTATACAGCGCCTGGTCGTTGGTCACGATCAGTGGCCAGATGAAGGCGGTCCAGTTGCCCAGGAAAACGAAGATGGCCAGCGCTGCCAGTGCAGGCTTGACCAGTGGCATGGCCACTGTCCACCAGATTTGCAGCTCGTTAAGTCCGTCGATACGTGCCGCTTCAATAAACTCATCAGGCACCGTCTCAAAGAACTGTTTCATCAGGAATGTGCCAAACGCTGTCATCAGACCAGGAAACATGATGCCCCAGTAGGTATCCAGCCAACCCAACGACTTGCTCATCAGATACCACGGAATAACCAGCATCTCCGTGGGGATCATCAGCGTTGACAGAATGGCAATGAAAACGATGTACCGGCCTGGAAACCGGAACTTGCACAGTGCATACCCCACCAGGCTGTCAAACAAAACGTTGCACACCGTCGTAATGGTCGCGATGATCATGGAATTGGCGAACCATTGGTAGAAACGTCCATCCTCCAGCACGTAGGTGTAATTCTCAAGCGTAGGCTCTTCAGGAATCAGATTCAGGTTATAAACCTCGTGCGGGTACTTGAACGAGGTCGACAACATGTAGGCGATGGGCATCACCATTAACACCCCACCCACAAACAGCAGCAACCAGCGCAGATACTGCGCATAGTTGCGTTGTGGGGCGGGTCGCGACACGTGCAGTAGTGCCTCGCTACTGGGTTTGACAGCAAGATCGTCCGCAGTACTGGAGGTGGCCATGCTAACGATCCCGAAGAATGCGCAACTGCAGCAAACTGACTAGCAGCAACACGGTAAACAGGACGACCGTTTGAGCGGCAGCGTAACCCATGTTGTATCCATTGAACGCGGTATCATAAATCATCAACACCAGTGGTTTGGTTGAATTCAACGGACCACCGGGGTTGTTCGTTGTCATGTTGAACACCTGATCGAAAATTCGCAAAAATCCTATTGAGGAAAAGACTACGATGAATACGATCGTAGGCTTGAGCAACGGCAAGGTGATTTCCCACAAGGTCGTCCACCACGACACACCATCAATCCTGGCTGCCTCATAATAGGTTTGTGGAATGGCTCTGAGCCCCGCCATGAATATGATGATCTGAAAGCCCAGACCTGCCCAGACAGCAGGGGCCAGAATGGCGGGTAACGCGTTCGATGTAGAGTTGAGAAAGGCAATCTGGCTGATACCCAGGCTTGCTAGGAAGTTGTTGAACAAGCCTATCGGCACCGGCTGATAGAACCAGCGCCACACCCAGGCCATGGCCACCGTGCTGGTGAGAAAGGGTAGAAAATACAAGGCCCGGATGAAGCCATGCATGAAACGCACTTTATCCAGATGATACGCAACAATGAATGAAATCAACAAACTGATCGGTGTGCCAATGATCAGGTACAACATCGTATTCTTGAACACGATCCAGAACACCGGATCGTGCCAGAGCTTTACAAAATTATCGATGCCTGCCCAGCGACGGGTACCGAGCAGATTCCACTCCTGAAACGCCAGCAGGAATGCATTCGCCGTTGGATAGAAACGAATGCTGACGTAAAACAGAACCGGCACAGCCAGGAATGCCCACGCCCAGACAATCTGCTTCTGGGCAATGGACAGGTTTCGGTAGGCACTCATCTTGGTAGGCGGCTTTGCTCGACGTTAACGCTAGTGGGTCGTGCGGCTAGTCTCACTGATAATATTCATCGAGAATAACCTGCTCCGCTGTAGCGGCGTCTGACAGTGCCTCTTCAAGTGACTGCCCCTCCAGCTCCACTCGGCTTACCATGTCTACAAGCACTTGCCGCTGAGCGCTTTCATTGGCAAACACGGTGCTGTTAGCGTACTCCAGCCCGCGTACAAACGGCCCGTAAACCGCATGCCCCTTGTTTGCTTCTGTCAGTGCTGTTGATGGCTTTGCCGGCAGCTCGCCAACGGTGTCAAGCCAGATCTGCATGGCTTCATCGGAGGTCACGTATTGCATGAACTTGACGGCTGCATCGTATTTCTCATCGCTGGCCTTGGATGTAATGGCATTGACCCAGTAAGACGAGTAGTTGGACTTGATACCGGTTGGACCGGCAGGAAGTTCAGCCACACCCCATTTCAAACCACGCGTTTTGTCCAGCGCACCGATACGGAATGATCCGTCAATATGCATACCGGCACGACCCGCCTTGAAAGCTGCCTGTGCTTCGTCCATGAACCCGTTAACCGTAACGCCATGCTCACTGCGCAAACCATCGTAGAAAGCCAGCGCAGCCTTACCCGCGTCATCGTTGTAGTTGACCGTCTTGTATCCATCTTTGTAGGGATCGCCACCGAACTGCCGTGTCAACACTTCTCTGAACCAGTGATGGTCCTGCCCCGTCATACCCGTTGTTATACCCACACTGGTGACATTTCCAGCGCCATCTTTCTTCGTCAGCTTCTTGGCTGTTTCAACCAGCTCGTCCAGGGTGGCTGGCGGTGACTCAATGCCAGCCTCTTCGAACAGGCGTTCGTTGTAAAACAGGGCCAGCGATCTGACCGCCGTGGGTAAAGCCATATAGCTATCACCCCGTTTCATGGCAGACACCATCGGAAAGAACTCGGCTTCTATCATGCCCGGGTCGAATACATCGTTGGGAAGTGGCTGAATGAGTTCAGCATCAACGTAATCGTTCAACCATCCGTAAAACAGCTGCACGACGTCCGGTCCTTCACCGGCCGGGATAGCCGCCGCCACCTTGGTTCGATAATCCGCATATGGAAAATGTGACATTTTCACTGTGATGTCAGGATTCGCTTTCTCGAAGTTTTCGATGAGCGTATCCATCGCAGTCACTCGCGCTTCAAAAAAATACTGCCAATACTCGATTTCAACGGCTTCGGCAGTGGCCATGCCAACCGACAAAACGCCTGCAGCTGCGGCTGCAATCCACTGTTTGGGCTTTCTCATAGTGCTCTCCTCTGACGTGTCATGACTTTATTAACTCAATTAAGTTGAATATTCAAGAGAATTCGATTAAAACCCGCACAATGAATGTTCAACAAAATCAAGCCATCGGTTCCAATCCCGGACGAACACGGCTGCATAACAGACGGTTGGTGCTGGAGCATGTTCGAGCCCAGCAGCCCGTTGGACGAGCGCAAATCGCTCGTGCTACACGCCTGAGCACACAAGCTGTCAGTAATATCATTGCCGAGCTTGAGGGCGAAGGCTGGCTGCATGAGACAGGGCGAGCCTCCAACGGTCGAGGCCTACCCGCCGTCTTGTATGCACTGAAAGCGTCCGGTGCTGCCGCCCTGGGAGTTGAAGTGAGACCGGATGCCGTGCTCGCAGCGCTCGTCGACTTGATCGGCAAAACGCGGTTCACCGATCGAGTGGAACTGCAGAGTACCGATCCTGCGCATGTCGCCGAGGTGGTGAATCAATTGAAAATCGAGGCGTTGTCCAAAAGCGGTATAGCAGCCAGGCGATTACTCGGCGTTGGGGTGGTCATGCCAGGGCCCTTTGGCCAAGTCGGCTTGTCTGACGCCGGCCAGTCTGCATTGCCCGGCTGGCACGGCGTCGATGCACAGGCATTGTTCGCCGACACGCTGAAGGTGCCTGTTGTGCTTGAGCACGATTCCATTGCCGCAGCCCTGGCAGAACGGGTTGGTGGCGTTGCCAAAGAACTCGGTACCTACTGCTTCATCTACTTTGGAACCGGTGTAGGGCTTGGCGTCATGAACAATGGGTACATGATCCGCGGCGCTTTCGGCAACGCCGGAGAACTCGGCCATGTGGTGGTACAACCGGGCGGCAATGCCTGTGCCTGTGGCAACCGGGGTTGCCTGGAAACCTACATCAGCCGATTTTCGGTGCAGCAGCATTTGCAACGCCATGGTATCGATATACACAGTGGCGATGATCTCCAAGTCCTGTTTGATCAACGCCAACCTGCCTTGATGCATTGGCTTAACGAGGCCACGACACCGCTTTCCCATGCCATCGGGATTCTCGAAAACCTGATGGACCCCGCCACCATCATCATTGGTGGCGCATTCCCTGACGACCTGTTTGATTATTGGATCGACAAGATGGTGTTGCCGCCTGGCACGCTGGCTGAACGCCCAGACCGGCACATCGCACGCGTGATGCGCGGGGCATCGGGGCGGATGTCGGCCACCTACGGTGGTGCAGCCCTGATTATCAACGACGTGTTTACGCCTCGTATCGCAGCCGAGGCATCGTGAGAGCTGATTCACCCCTTATCACTGTCGGAAAATTCCCATGCCCCTTAACCCAGTAGACAAAATTGAACGCCAAATCAAGATGCCTCGCCATGTTGAACTGTGGCGAGCGTTGCAACCACTCAAGAGTTGCGTCTCGTTCATGAATACCGGCGCACATCCAGACGACGAAACCTCAGCCATGCTCTCCCTGCTCAATCTTCGCCACGGCATGAGTATGTCCTTTGCCTGCGCCAATCGGGGTGAAGGTGGTCAGAATGATGTGGGAACAGAGGTCTCTGAAAATCTGGGCGTTGTGCGTACTGCCGAAATGGAACGTGCTGCTGACGAGCTGGGCTTGCGGTTGTACTGGTTGAGTGAATCACCTGAAGACTCGATATTCGATTTCGGGTTTTCCAAAAGTGGCGTAGACACACTCTCGCGCTGGGGGCATCAACGCACCCTGGATCGAATGGTCACGATTATCCGCCAAGAGCGTCCCGATATTCTATGCACAACGTTTCTGGATGTACCAGGGCAACACGGTCATCATCGCGCCATGACTGAAATTGCCTTGCAGGCAGTGTCAGTTGCTGCTGATTGCGCAGTTAACACAGGCTCTCTGCCTGCGTGGCAAGTGCGCAAGTGCTATCTACCGGCATGGTCGGGTGCGGGCGATGCTTACGATGATGATCTACCGCCTCCAGCAGCAACACTGACCATCAGTGGCCAGGGTGAAGATGCAATTACCGGTTGGACCTACGAGCAGTTGGGGCAACAGTCTCGAGCCATGCACAAAACGCAGGGCATGGGACGATGGATAACGCGTGGCCAGGAAAGGGATTGGCCATTGCACCTGGCAACGTCCAGCATAACCGAGCCCGACACATCAATCATCGCCGGCCTGCCTGCCTCTCTTGGAACACTGGCAACCTACGCCGGTGCACAGAGCATACAGGACGCACTGACAGCTTCGCAAAACTCCATCGACGCTGCATTAGAGGCATTCCCAGACTACGAACGCATACGAAAGGCTGCCTCCCAGGCTGTCAGTGACCTCAGATTGGCCATGGAGCGATGCCCGGAAGCCGCCCGACATGAGGTGATGCACCGGCTCGCGCTGAAAGAGCAGCAGCTTGCAAAAGTCATTCGCCTTTCAGCCAGAGCATCGGTATCTGGTTGGCTCGACAAGGATAAATGGCGCCCGGGTGATCAAGCACAGTTTCATCACGAGCTCTTTTCAGGCGACGCCGAACGCGTAAGTGTCAACCTTAAACATTCCGATGACTGGACGGTGCAAGGAAACACCGTGACGCTGGCTACCCATGCACCCATTCACGATCCCTATCCATCAAGCTACCTGCCAGAGCAGCCACGGCTACCCGCTATTGAAATCACGGTGTGTGTTGATGGCATTGAAACACAAACCTTACTGCCGCTAGACACGCCTCCTGTCGTGTTACCCGACACTAGCGCGCACCTTAGCCCGCCCTCTCGCGTTCTGAACATGGCAACTTCACAACGTACTGTCGATATCACCGTCTCAGAAACCTACCCTGCTCATGCTGAAACCTCTCTACAGGTGCCGCCAGGCTGGCGTTGCACACGAACAGCGGACGGTTATTCGATCACGGCTCCTGAGCAAACAAAGACCCGCCGTGAAGTATTTCCCTTGCTCGTCGATGGCGAAGAAACGGCCACCGTGCATCGATTTGCCCACTCACATATCAATCCATGCGCCAGGGCGGTTCCCGCAGTGGTCACCATTCAAACGATCGATGCGCTCATTACGCCTACCCGCATCGGCTATGTGGGCGGTGGCAACGACACGGTATTTCAGCGACTACAAGAACTCGGCTTTACCCCTTTTGCGGTAAGCGATGACATGCTCGCAAGTGCTCAGGAACTATCCCGGTTCGACACCATTCTGGTAGGTGTTTTCGCCTTTCGTACGCGCGCAGCGCTACAGCGCAATCTAAACCTTCTGCATGACTGGGTTCAGCGTGGCGGCAACCTTGTCACCCTGTACCATCGCCCTTCAGATGCCTGGGATCCAGACAAGGTGCCGCCTCTGCCTCTGACTATTGGCAAACCTTCCCTACGTTATCGAGTAACTGATGAGAACGCTGCGGTCACTCACTTGCTACCTGACCACCCACTACTTAATACACCAAATATTATCAACGAGACGGATTGGCAAGGTTGGCACAAAGAACGAGGGTTGTATTTTGCAAAATCCTGGGACCCGTCATACGCTGCGTTGTTATCCATGGCAGACCCGGACGAGTCAGCACATAAAGGCGCGCTGTTGTCTGCACGAGTCGGTAAAGGCAGACACACGCATACCTCACTCATACTCCATCATCAGATGGAAAAGCTTGTGCCGGGTGCGTACCGACTCATGGCCAATCTGGTTGCTGCGGTCGCAACGTGAAGAACACCTGTGACACTAATGATCAGTTTTCAACGTGATCCGAGCTACCATTCCCGGGTGATACCGGCAAAAGTATTCGCCCGCGGTATCAGGACCCACAACGGTTTTCCACTGATCGGTTGTGGCCAATCCACCTGAGTTCCAACGCTCATCCGTCGCCGTGGCCGTGTGAGGTATGAAATCACGATTAAACCAGATAATGGTATCGCCCTCTGTCATCTCCAGCTGTGCTGGCACATACTCCAGTGCTTCAATAATGACAATGTGCTCAACGGGTGCTACTGCCTCCTGTGCAGACGAAACCCCGAGGGTCAGGCCCAAACCGACAATCATGATCTGTAATTTTTCTTTACCTGCCTTTTTTATCAGAGACTAATTTCAGAAATTTTTGTGCAGATTTGACTCGTCACAGTATTCTGTTGCCACTATTCAAGTTTCCGATCGATACAAGGTGTGGTTTCCTCTTTATCCCATTGCCCTGCTCCAGTTTTTCCATTGAACAGAAGCACTATGTTTTTATTTGACAGATACAGTATTTATTTGCAAGCGCAAACGCGCCTGTAGCGCCACAGCGACATTAAAAAACTCACTACAAAACTGACCTAACTGATGCAATCCGATCATCAAATTAACCGCATTCGCGAGTCTGTACGAAAAATCTGTGACGCTTACGGCGAACAGTACTGGCAACACCTCGATGAAACGCTCGGA
>CALLPU010000005.1 GCA_938016235.1 uncultured Granulosicoccus sp.
AGATAGGCGCACTTCAACAGGCCCCGTTCGTGGAATTCCCGCGCTCTACACTCGCCGGCATTCAATGCCCGGGCGATATCGGGTTCACTCAAGTGCCCGACTTGCACTGTTACCAGCTGGTCCTGCAAGTCAGAATCTGGGTTCAAAAGTCTGGCAGATTGCCGCTCAATCAAAGGCGAATCTGGCAGATTTACCGCGTTGGCAATCAACGTTGCCGCGACATCCGCACTGGCAGCACTGTCGGCGAACACGGTTACGGCATCCGCGATGCCCAGAGAATGGCTGCGCCCTTGCCAGCCACTGGTCGCAATGCCCCCGATGCCATGTTCCTGTTTCAACGTCACGATATCGGCGGGTGTACGTTGCTCCACACTCGTACAAATCCCCACCCGAGCCGCAGTTTTTGGCGACAATAGCAGCGCAATGTCCCCACCATTATTCACCATGACGCGCTGAAGAGAGCAGTCTTTAACCATGTGACTCAACACATGATCTGCAACAGCACCGGCAACGGCAATCATGGGAGTGACGGAGAACTTCACATAGGGTTCGATGGCACGCTGCATACGTCGGGCCACTGCGCCATTGAACACCATCGCATCAGCGTCCAGGCTGGCCACCTGTCTGAGCTTGTGCAATTGGCCCGCCAGTGTATCCAGCACCGAATCAAAGGCGAGTACCGCCTGCTGATAAGCACGCTGTACGTCAGCATGACCACCAACAGCATCAATGATGAGATCAATAGGCCCGTGCTGCAAATGCAAGCGCTTACCGTTGTCGATCAGCCAGGCTTGCGCGCCCGAGGCCGATGACAAGGCAGGTTGTCTAGCGCAACCCATCCTGCCCTTCGATGTCGTCAGCCTCCAGCCCTCCAACGCGTGCGTGTATTCGCGCACCGGAGGTCATGATGAGTACCAGCAGCAACTCATCAGACTTGGGTGAATCGTTCAAGCCAATTTCCATCGCATCAAAATGACTTCTGACGTAAGAGGCATTGATGTGGGTGACTGGCACATCTAGCCGAGTTCCCGGCGAACCTACTTTCTTGGTAGAAGGCACGATGGCGCGTGCATCACCCAATACTTCGCGCATGGCGTAGCCCCCCGGTACGTGCCACAGAGCACCGTGTTCCAATTCCCCGGCACCGCCCACGATGGCACCCTTGCCATAGCCCTGAACGTTAGCGACGCCGCCCAGCGCATCCACCAGCCGTCTGGCCATCTGCAAACCCAAGGGCTTAAGATCATCCATGAACCCTTGAATATCAGGCTCGTATCGACCGGCAAACGGATTATGGATAACCGCTATGGCCGAGGCTCGCACCAGGGGTTTTTCTGGTTCTGGCCCGCCTTCATGGAAAATTTCTTCCACGCTAAGCCCCGATTTTCTTATGACGACGTCGGGCATCTTGTTAACCCATCTCCAGCAATAAACCGATTCTAGTGTAGTGGAACCTATTAAACGTTCATTCAGAGCCACTCAAAAGCGGCTGTTCAAGGCGGCGTTCGCCGGTGATATCGGGCATATCGCCAAGAACGCTAACGCAGAAGAGTCGCTTTTGAGTGACTCCCCTTGGGCGAGTCGCTCTGCTGCCAGCCGCGTTGTTGCTCGCTCTTACGGTATGCCCGATACCGTTTCGAGCTCGCGCCTAGCGGATGACAGCAGGGCGAATCGCTGAATGAACGTTTAATAGGTACCACTACACTCCTCGACCACGTTAGCTTTGCCAAGTCCGCGCATTGCGGGTATTCTGCCAAGAACGTTCGCGTACGAACAGTTATACCGATTCCCGGCCGAAGGTCAAGCCCATTGATGACATCAGATTCGTTGACACTCGATTTACCTGACGCAGAAAATGCTTCTGCTGAAGAGCGTTATCGTCTGGATGAGCAAATCGGCTACCTGTTGCGACTAGCCAACCAGCGGCACCTGGAAATATTTTCCGAACACATGCCGTCATTGACCCCGACACAGTTTTCCGTGCTGGCCAGGCTCCACGAAGTTGGCGAACTATCGCAAAATGAACTGGGCAGGCGCGTCGGCATTGATGCCGCCACCACCAACGGTGTCATCGATCGGCTCGGACGCAAGGGCCTGATTCATTCGCAAACCGACGTCAACGACAAAAGACGCCTGAGAATATCCCTGACGCCAGAAGGGTGCGAGGCTATTCGCGAAGCAACGCCTGTAGCTCAGGCAATTTCAACGGCAACGCTGTCGAGCCTGTCCAACTCCGAAGCCTCTCAACTGACCGCATTGCTGATCAAGCTGCAGGCATCGTAATATGGTATCGGGCACGTACCGGCTCAGCATCACTTGATAAACGATAAAAACACCATGGCTGAAAAACAGGAAAAGCTCGTCATCAGGAACATCGGCCGAATTCTGTCTGGCAAGCTGGAAGAGCCCTTGATAGACGGGGATTGCGTCATTGCCATTGACGGCATCATCCATGAAATCGGTTATCAGCGTGACCTGGACACAGACAACGCAAGCGTCACCGTAGATGCTGCGGATACCTGGCTGGCACCGGGGCTGATCGATTCTCACGTGCATCCTGTGATCGGCGACTACACGCCGCGTCAGCAGCAGATCCACTGGATAGATTCGTGTTTGCACGGTGGCGTCACTACCATGATCTCGGCAGGTGAAGTGCATTTGCCGGGACGCCCGAAAGATATCGTCGGACTCAAGGCGATGGCAATCGCCTCACAGCGCTGGTATGAAAACTTCAGACCGTCCGGCGTAAAGATGCATGCCGGTGCCCCGGTATTGGAAGAGGGCATGGAAGAACAGGACTTCAAGGATCTGGCCGATGCTGGCGTCAAACTATTGGGAGAGGTTGGCCTTGGATCGGTAAAGGCCGGTGAGACCGCCGCCCAGATGGTCAAGTGGGCCCGTAAGTACGGCATTCAGTCAACAATTCACACCGGCGGTCCCTCCATTCCCGGTTCTGGGCTTATCGACAAGGATATCGTGCTGGAAGCCGACGCCGACATCATCGGACACATCAACGGTGGCCACACCGCCCTGCCCGATGACCAGATTACCTGCCTGTGCGAAAGCTGCTCTCGTGGTATCGAGATTGTGCATAACGGCAACGAACGTGCGGGTCTCCTGGCAATGCGCACCGCCTTTGAAATTGATCAGTCGGAACGCGTGATTCTCGGCACCGATTCACCCGCGGGCTCAGGCGTTCAGCCACTGGGCATTCTCCGCATGATCGCGATGCTGTCGAGCCTGGGTAACGTACCGGCGGAAATTGCTTTTTGTTTCGCAACCGGCAATACCGCACGCATGCGCGAGCTGGATACCGGACTGATTGAAACAGGACGCTCTGCCGACTTCGTCATCCTGGATCAGGCTCAGCATTCACCGGGCAAGGACATGCTGGAAAGTATTCAGCAAGGGAATCTGCCGGGTATTGGCATGACTATCATTGATGGCAAGGTAACGTCTCACCGTAGTCGCAATACGCCGCCCGCGGGTCGACTGCCGTCGATTGTCAGCTAGTCGAGCCCTGGTTGACGCGGGACGGCAACGCACGCAATACCAACAGCAACACGGCCAAGACAATCATCATGCCCATTCCTTCGCGGGCCGTCTCAACATCGAACCAGACGGACTTGCGCCAGAAGCCGGGAGTCAGAGGCCAGTAGTAGATAACGCCTACGACGCTCATGGCCACGCTACCCCATAGTGCCAGCCGAACTGGCGCCTGATAAAAACACTGGCGCCAGAAAGCTGCCATGGCGCACCAGAGCGCGGGAACACTGTAGATAGCCATCCACAACAAGCCATCGGCATCGTTGTACTGCACCGCCATGAAAAGCAGCATCAGGCTCATCAACACGCCATAGACGATACGCATCTCAACCCGTACCTGCGATCATTGTCAGAATTGAACCGCGTTTCAAGATTCCTGCCATCCGTCCACGTTAGCGAAGTATCCGTAATCTGACACGAATATTGCACGAATAGTCGACGATCGGGGTCTGTAGAATATTACTGCGTCAATGTCCGCCATACTCAATAGTGCATTCGTATCCCAAGAGGCAAAGAATGATCACCTCGACGACACGACCTGGCAACGATTTGCCATTGAGTACGAATACCCGGTTACTTTCACGGCCAACCTGTTCAGCACCGATAATCCCACACTGCTGAACACACTCAAACTGGCAGAGAGCAACAAGCAGCACCGCTTAAGCGTGTTCATTGACGAAGGCGTTATTGCAGCCTGCCCCACACTGCTGAATAATCTGCATCGCTACGTCGGTGCGCATTCGGAACACATGACACTGGCTAGCGAACCCACCATCATGATGTCTGGCGAAGCGATAAAATCCGACCCCGCGCGCCTCACCGCAATGCAGAATATCGTGGCTGAACAACATATCGACAGGCACTCATTCATCGTGGGTATCGGTGGCGGCGCACTACTCGATGCCATTGGACTGGTGGCCGCAACCTCCCATCGCGGCATTCGACACATCCGCATACCCACCACAGTGCTAGCACAAAATGATTCCGGGGTTGGCGTAAAAAACGGTGTCAACCAGTTTGGTCAGAAGAACTACCTGGGTACCTTCGCCCCACCCTTTGCCGTTCTGAACGACTATAACTTCATCAAGGCGCTTCCAGATCGCGACAAGATTGCGGGAATGGCGGAAGCGGTCAAGGTTGCGTTGATCCGCGACGCTGCTTTCTACCGGTGGCTTGAAGCGCATTCAGCGGAGCTGGCGCACTTCGAACCCGCGGCCATGCAGTACATGATCAGACGATGCGCTGAATTACACATGCAGCAGATTGCTCTCGGTGGCGATCCATTCGAAACAGGCAGCGCTCGCCCACTGGACTTCGGCCATTGGTCTGCTCACAGACTGGAGCTGCTGAGCGATCACGAGCTCAGGCACGGAGAGGCTGTGGCGATTGGCGTAGCGCTGGATGTTCGATATTCCGTGCTGACAGGATTGCTGGAAGCCAACGCCGACAGCCGTATCTGCCAATTACTGAAGAAACTCGGCTTTACACTATGGCATCCCGAGCTTGAACGTCGTTCATCACACGGCAAACTGGATGTCATCGAAGGTCTGACAGATTTCAAGGAACATCTGGGCGGCGAACTGACCATTACCTTGCTGCAGGATATTGGTGAAGGTGTGGAAGTCCATGCCATGAACGAACAACTTGTCGCCCACGCCATTGAGTGGCTCAAGGAACAACATTCTGCACAGTCGGCGAATGTCATTCCGTTTGACAAGCGTGTCAATGAACCGGTTGCTACTGCTGCAAAATCTGCCGTAAGCCAGAATTGCCCGAGCAGTAACCAGACCATTGAACACTTACAGGCCTGGCTTGATGCACGACTGAGCAGAAAAGAACGTTCATGGCTGCAGGAACGACTACGCCTGGTCCAGAATACGCCACCTGACCGGGATCTTTACATCACACTGGGATCGATTCCTCGCAAACTTGGCCGAGACGAACTCACACTTTCCGTTCAAGAATGTGAGAATTTTCAGAGTGCCCGTGACGTACCCTGGCACCCGGTTGACTGGACCGTCGATACAGCGGCTCGATGTCTGATGATCTGCTCACTGCAGCAAGAGCATCCCGCACAGTTTCACGCGCTATTCGCTGAGCTGTGCAGGACGGCCGACCTGCAGGAGTCCATTGCGTTCTACCGCTGTACGGCGATATTACCGCAGAGCCAATCACTGGATACGGTCATTGGCGCTGGGTTGCGCACGCATATTCGCGCTATCTTCGAAGCCATCGCTCACAACAACCCTTACCCGAAACAGCATTTTGAAGAGAATCGGTGGAACCACATGATTCTGAAAGCCCTGTTCATCGATAGCGCCTTGTGGCCCATCCAGGGCATTGATGAGCGCGCCAATCCAGAGCTCGCCATCATACTGTGTGACTATGCGCATGAGCGATGGGCGGCCAACCGACCCGTCACACCGGAGCTGTGGCGCTGCGTTGGCCCTTTTGCGCAAGGCACGATGCTGGACGATCTTCTCAGCGTACTCAACGCTCCAACAACAGAGGCAGACAACAGCCAATGTCAGCAGGCAGCTTTACTGGCGCTGCTCGCCTGCCCGCATGCCGATCAACATCAACTTCGTGCACAGCACCCCGTGTGGATAGCCGATATTGATCGTGGAATGATCAACTGGAACAGCATTGGCGGCTACAACGATCCGTGCCATTCGAGATGACTTGAGGCTGGCATGCAGACGCCATCTGCCAAGCTATACTTGTTCAGCGAGCAGCCACCACCAAAGAGACGCCAATGATGTTCATCGATCCTCATGCGCACATGATCTCGCGCACCACTGAGGACTACCAGGCCATGGCCGCATCCGGTGTTGTCGCCGTGATAGAGCCAGCTTTCTGGTTGGGGCAACCGCGCACCCATGTAGGAACCTACATCGATTATCTCTCGTCCATACTGGGGTTTGAACGTTTCCGGGCGGGGCAGTTCGGCATGCGCCACTACTGTACGATCGGTCTGAATTCCAAAGAAGCCAACAATGAAGAACTGGCCGAAGCCGTCATGGAAATCCTGCCACGGTTCGCGTTGAAGGAAGGCGTGGTCGCTATTGGTGAAATTGGTTACGACGAGCAAACCGAGCTGGAAGATCGGTACTTCCGACAACAACTTGAGCTGGCCAAAGAGCTGGAGCTTCCGGTGATGGTACATACCCCCCATCGCGATAAAAAACGCGGCACCACGCGCTCCATGGATGTTTGCCTGGAGCATGGTATAGATCCGTCCATGGTCATCGTTGATCACAACAATGAAGAAACGGTGAAAGAAGTACTGGACCGTGGTTTCTGGGCAGCCTTCTCGATTTACCCATCAACCAAAATGGGCAACGAACGCATGGTCGATATACTCAGCGAATACGGCGCTGACAGAATCATTGTTGATTCAGCGTGCGACTGGGGAATTTCAGAGCCCCTGGGTGTAGCCAAAACCGCAAGCCTGGCACTAAAACGCGGCATTCCCGAAGAGAACGTCAGACTCGCCTGTTATCAGAACGCGCTGGATGCGTACGGTCAAAGTGGCCAGATGAAGGAAAGTGACTGGCTGGACCCCGCGCCTATCGACCAACGCACGGTTTACGAAGGCAACAGCATACTACGCGGCGGACGAGAACCACTGGTTCAGGAAAACGCACCCTCACGCAATACGGATAACCTGATAATCGAGTAGTGCATCTGCTGGCGATCAGGCGTCAGAACTCAAAATTTTGCCTCGATGCGGGTCGCAGAATATCCTCATCGCTAACCGATTTCCAACCACGTTTGTCTCGCGGTACATAGTCGTTCAAGGTGGGTCCTGTATAAATCTGGCGGGGACGGCCAATCCGTGAACCCTCTTGCTGCTGCTCACGCCAGTGTGCTATCCAGCCGGGCATACGCCCCATGGCAAAGACCACGGTAAACATGTTGGTTGGAATACCCAGCGCTCGCAGAATAATACCGCTGTAGAAATCCACATTCGGGTACAGCTTGCGCTCAACGAAATAAGGATCATTCAGTGCGATATCTTCCAGACGTTTACCAATCTCCAGCAGTGGATCATTGATTTTCAGGTGAGTTAACAGTTGCTCCGCCACTTTCTGCAGCATCTGCGCACGCGGATCAAAATTCTTGTAAACCCGATGACCAAACCCCATCAACCGGATACCGCTGTTCTTGTCCTTGGCCAGTCGCATGTATTCCTCTACTGACAAGTCTCCCTGATGAATCTGTTCCAGCATATCCAGTACGGCGACATTGGCACCACCGTGTAATGGCCCCCACAACGCGCATACACCCGCGGCGCACGACGCAAACAGGTTGGCGCCACTGCTGCCTACCAGTCTTACCGTGGAAGTGCTGCAGTTCTGCTCATGATCGGCGTGAAGAATGAGCACCAGATTAAAGGCAAGGCGAACAATTTCATCCGTTTCGTACGGCGCATGAGGCAAGGAGAACATCATGTGCATGAAGTTGGTAACGTAGAGCAGATCCGGATTGGGGTAGTTGTAGGGTCTGCCAATTGAACTGCGATAAGCGAAAGCGGCAATGGTTCTGATCTTGCTGATCAGTCTGGCTGCTGCCGTGATGAACTTGTCATCACTGTCCATCTCGATCATGTCGGGATGGAAGCAGGACAACGTATTGATCATCGCCGACAGAATGGCCATGGGAGGCGCCTGCGTCGGAAAGCCCTGGAAATGGTGCTTCATCGACTCATCCAGCATGGCATGACGGGTCAGTCGTTCGCTGAAATCCGCATACTCGGCCTCAGTGGGAAGGCTGCCAAATATCAGCAACCAGCACACTTCAATAAAATTGGGGCTCTGCTCGAACTGTTCTATGGGGATACCCCGATAACGCAGAATACCGGCGTCACCATCAATGTAGGTAATGGCGCTTTGGCAGCTGCCCGTGTTTCCGTAACCGGGATCCAGCGTTATGCACCCGGTGGCACTGCGCAATTGGCTAATATCCAGTCCCTTCTCCAACTCACTACCAACGACGACGGGTAATTCAACGGAATTGCCATCAAGAGTCAACGAAACGCTTTTGGTCATGATCTGGAAAAAAGCTCTGAGAGGTTGCAACGAGTAGAGGGGGCGGCGAACCGGTATCAATCAGAAATCGCTACCGTTTCAGCCCTATCCCGCCTATCATCCACGCTCAGCGTATTGGGGTCAACGGGTTCACACGATCGCGTCCCGCTGATTTATGATTCGGTAAGCGCCGTTGGGTATCTCTCCAAACCCGGTAAAGAAGAGGAATGAACGCGAAGGATGCAAAAAAAGGCATGACGGCAACAACGCCCGCACTGGAACGCAATATTCGTCTGTTTTCCGTGTATAAGGCCGCCACCAGCGTATCCCCCTGGTTACCCGTATTTTTCCTCTTTTTTATCGAGCGAGTATCACTGGGCGAGGCAGTACTACTCGGCTCCATTTATTACTTTTCCGTGTTTCTGCTGGAGGTACCCTCGGGGTACTGCTCTGATCGATTCGGTCGCCGACCCACGCTGATACTCGCTTCCGTCATGACACTCCTGGCATGCTTGCTGTTCAGCCTTGCCAACGTTTTTATCGTTCTGGCCGTCGCACAGTGCTTACTGGCAGCCGGCATCGCTTTCCAGTCAGGAAGTGACAGTGCGTTGCTCTATGATTCCTTGAATGCCACGGGGCGCACCAGCGAGTACACCGAACGTGAAACCCTGGCGCAAAAATGGAGCATGACCGCTCTTGCCTGTTCCTGCCTGCTCGGTGGAGCCCTGGGCTTGATTGACTTGCGTCTACCCTACATTGCAGCCCTCATCGCTGCAGCATGCGCCGTGTTTCTCTGTGTCATTTTCGTGGAACCGCCGGTGGATGGAGAAGCCAGTGCGGCCGGGTTCATCACACAAACCAGACAATCGCTTGGCTTCTTTTCGCAACCATTGCTGGGCTGGATACTAGGATTTTATGTCATCGGCTTTTCACTGGAGCACGTGCCCTTCGAGTTCTATCAACCGTATGTAAAGCTACTGGGCGACGGCGAATTGACCGGTTGGCTGGCTGCAGACTCAGCTCCCATGGCATCCGCTGTCATCATCAGTATCTCGATGTTTGGTGGCGCCGTCGGTGCCGCTGTCAGTCAACGACTGATCGATAAAACAGGCCTGCGCCCTCTTCTGCTGATTAGTGTGTCGATTCAGGTAATCATCATCGCCGGGTTATCGCTGATATTGCACCCGGCCATGCTGATCCTGATCATGTTTCGCAACTTCTCCATGTCAATGGCGCGTGGCCCCATGCTTGGCGCCATTGCCCCGCATGTGCCCAGTGCGCAGAGAGCGACGTTCCTGTCATTGCTGAGCCTGAGTGGCCGAGCCACGTTTGCGGTAGTGCTTGCGGCACTGTCGTTTTTCGTGGTCGGTGAAGAGCCGTTGAACTGGCCTGCGCTATCTCAACTTCTTGGCACCAGTGCTTTGATCGGTGTGTTCGCAATCATCGTACTTTACGTCTGGTCGCGAAAGACATGACCTAACACCAGAGCTTTGAAATCGGTTGCCAATACCTCGCCATCCGGTAGCAGGGCGGCATTGCTGCTGATCACCAGCGGCCCATGATCAGGAGAGTCGGTTGGACGTCCGTGAGAGCCTTTCACCAGCGTGGTTTCACAATTGGATATGACATCCAGCAACGTTCTGAATCCGAGTTTCTTGCGCGCTATTCGCGAGCCTACAGCAACCATCGGCGCTTTGATGTCGGGGTCTATGAACAACTCAACGGGGTCGTAGCCGGGCTTTCTATGAATATCAACGGTGCGCGAGTAATCGGGTGCGCGCGCATCATCCAGCCAGTAGTAATAGCTGAACCACCGGTCAGCCTTTGAGATCGCAACCAGTTCGCCTGAACGCGCATGATCGAGCCCCCATGCCTTCTTCTCGTCTTCCCCAAGCACCTGTTCCACACCATCCAGTTGCTCGACGATAGCTCGCACTTCCGCAACCCTTGCAGGATCGCTGACATAGATATGCGCGATCTGATGATCGGCGACGGCAAACGCCGTTGAAGCACCCGCATCCAATTGCTCACGCCCTTGTTCATCACGCACCGCGATCAATCCATTTTCTCGTAAAGCGCGATTGATGTGGATGGCATCGGTCACTGGCGTTATGCCATATTCAGACACCACAATGACCTCCTGCCCTGTTTTGTTGGCTGTTGCTATCAACTCGCCGCACAATGCATCAACCTGATTCAGGTCTTCCTGAATCTTTGGATGCGACAGATCAGGCCCCAGCCGTTGCAGGTTGTAGTCAAGATGGGGAAGGTACGTCAGCGTGAGGGTCGGTTGACGTGTTTCCATCATGTGGCACGTGGCATCGCTGATCCACTGGCTGGAGGTGATATCAGCCATGGGCCCCCAGAACTTGAACAATGGAAACTGCCCCAGTTTCTGATCAAGCTCATCGTGCAGCTCTGCCGGATACGTGTAGTGATCCGGAATCTTGCGCCCGTCTGCCGGGTACATGGGGCGCGGCGTTGCACTCCAGTCGGCCGTGGAATACATGTTGTACCACCAGAACATCTTGGCACAGGTAAAGTCGGGGTCGCGCGCCTTGGCAGCTTCCCAGATTTTCTCACCCTCAACCAGACGATTGCATTGACGCCACAGCCAGACCTCTGCCATGTCGCGGAAGTACCACCCATTAGCCACGATACCGTGCTCACTGGGGGGCAAGCCTGTCACCAGCGTCGACTGGGCTGTACAGGTAACGGCAGGCGTCACGGCCCGCAGGGGACGCATGCCGCCACGACTGACCAGATTTGCCAGATGCGGGGTATGTTCGCCGACCAGCGCAGGGCTGAGACCAACCACCAGTATGACTAGAGTCTGTTGCATAGGCTGAGCATGGAAACTGCAAGGAATCACACAATCCTCTGTCTATGCAGTATTCGTACTCAATCATGTCCTCACACCTGGAGAGCACACAGATTCCGACTCGCGGCTGGACGTTCAATATCGCCTTGCAGCTGGGTCGCGTGTCCAACCTGCCAACAGTATGGACCAACACACTGGCAGCCGTTCTGTTGTCGGGTGTCTCCATTACACCGAATCTGGTCCTGCTCCTGATGTTCGCCATGAGCCTTGCCTATACCGGCGGTATGTATTTGAACGATGCATTTGATCGACACATCGATGCCGCGCAAAGACCCGAGAGACCCATCCCGTCAGGCAGAGTGAGCGCAAGAGACGTGTTTCTGGCAGGCTTTGCGATGCTGCTGGTGAGCGTGGCCGTGGTCAGCGCCGTGGGCAGCTTGACAACAAACACCACAGCGGCGCTGATCAGCTCATCCATGCTGGCACTGGCCATCGTCAGCTACAACCGTTGGCACAAGGGTAATTCGCTCAGCCCGGTTCTGATGGGATTGTGTCGCATGCTGGTGTACATCAGTTGCGCTTTGACAGTAAGCGCTGTTCTGCCCGCCCTGGTGGTAACCGGTGCGTTGGTGGTATTCAGTTATCTGATCGGTTTGACTTACACCGCCAAACAAGAGCATCTCGGGCGCGTCTCGACTCTATGGCCATTAGGCTGTCTCATCGCCCCTGTACTGTTGGGCATGTACCATGCGAACGACAATGTGCTGATCATCGTGTGCACTATGGCCATCACGCTCTGGACACTGTATTGCCTGCGATTGATTTTCCGACGCCATGTCGGGGATATACCCAAAGCTGTTACAGGACTGATCGCAGGGATTGCTCTGATCGATGCACTTCTCGTGGCCATCGCTGCCAGCACTTACGGCTTCACCGACAACAGCACCTTATTCCTGGCAGGCGCCTGCTGGAGTGCATTCGGACTGACCCTGGCGTTTCAACGTTTTATCGCAGGTACATGAACCTGCAGCATCTTCATTGCCAGTGCTGCCGCACCGAATCCATTATCGATATTCATGACGGCAAGCCCGGGTGAACAACCGCACAGAGCGGCGTTCAGTGCCACCTGCCCACCTTCACCCACCCCGTAGCCTACCGATGTTGGCACGGCGATGACAGGCGCGCTTACCAGCCCGGACAAGACACTGAACAAGGCACCCTCCATTCCAGCCACAGCAATGACCACCGCATGCTGATTCAGCGGTTCAGTAATTTCCAGCAAACGCCACAGGCCTGCAACTCCCACATCCACATAACGTGTTGATTGCACCTCCAGATACAACAGGGTTTGCTCGATCTCGGCCACCACCGGTACATCGGAGGTTCCTGCTGCAACAATGGCCACTGGCGTTGGATACCGCTCCGATGGCTCCTGTGCGGTCAGGGGTGATGATCCAATATAGAGCGTCCGTGACTCCGCGTGATAGTGAATCGAGTGCTCGATACAACTGCATAAGTTGCGTGCCTGTTGTTCACTGACACGTGTGAAAAACAGCGACTCGCCCTTACTGACAGCCTGCTCAGCGATCTGGCGCAATTGCGCGGCCGATTTACGCTCTGCGAGCACTACTTCAGGAATGCCGGTGCGATGCCGCCTGTCCCAATCAAACCGTATGTCACTGTGTTGCTCTGACACGACAGCTTAAGGTTGCGCAACGACGGCGGAATGGATGAAAGCACTGCCTCGTTGATAATCTCCACAACCGGCAAAAACCCGACCATCAAGCACAATCATCTGCTCAACCGTACGCAGTAAAGATTGCCAGTGTTCTGCATCGTCCATTTTCATTTGCTGCTGCACGCGATGCGGAATTTCCAGACGAATGCCCAAGGCGGTCACTCGGCAACGAACATCGCCCGGTCCTACCGAACCTGCCAGATACTGCTCTATTCGATGAACGAACTGAAGATCCTCTGCCTTTATCGCGATCCCTGTTTCGATTCGGCTCGACAAACACGGCTGCGCTGGCAACTCGGCCACATCGGTCAATTGCAAATGTGTGGCAATGCGTCGAACCATGGCCTTGTTGATTCCGCAATCCACCAACGGGTGCACCACATTGCGCTCACTGGCAGCCTTCAGCCCCGGGCGATAATCCCCTAAATCATCCAGGTTGGCACCTGATGCAATGGCGCCCGGCCATACTTCCCTCAGACGTTGATACAAATTGGATTTGCAGTAATAACAGCGATTAACCGGATTGTCGCGATAACGCTCATCGTTGAATTCGCCAGCCGTCACTATTTTCAACGACCAGCCAGCGCGCTTTGCATGAGTACGCACGCGAACCGTCGCTTCAGGTGGCACCGCCGGTGATTCAGCATGCACCACCAGGGCACGCTGTTGCAGCACATCACAAGCCACAGCCGCCAAGGTCAGGCTATCAACGCCACCGCTCACGGCTATGGCCAATGATGGAAACTGCGCCAACCGGTCTCGAAGTGCGTGAAGCGAGGACAAGGTGGCAGCGTGTTCACTCATGTCTCTACCTGAGCCAATAGTTGTTGAGCGCGCAATCTTCTGGCCTGCAGGCCAGGTTGTGCTGCCAGATCATCACTTTCAACCTTTCCCGTCCTGCCGCCCAATCGATCAGCGACCTTTACACCCGCATCTCCAGCGGCATCGCTAAGCGTACAGGACTCACGAGCCAGTATTCGCCGCCCCGTTGTATTGACGCGCATACCCAGCGTTGTTGTTTCTCGAAAAAGGCAAGCCACTACCGATGCTTCGCACGTCGGCAGGCACAAGACAACAACATGAAAAACGGCTCGGCCTTTTTTCCCCACACCAAACCTGAATCCTGCGTCCAGAACGCCTTCGCTGGCTCGTACATACTCCAGTGATACGGCAAGCTCTTCGGGAGTCATGTCGTCGATGTCACAACTCAACTCGAGTATCTCATCGCGAATGACACCACTGCTGCCCAGTGGTTGCAGCGGTTCAGTGACCACCAACCTGAGCAGGTTTGGACGCGTTGCCAATCGTCGTTGCCCCGCACCGCATCCCACCGTTCGGACCTGCCCAGCCTTGCGCTGGTTCACTGGCATCAGAGATCCATCATCCTGCGTGAACAAGTGCTTCAGGATGGCTGCACCGGTTGGTGTCACTCGTTCGCCTGCATCACCGTCATCCCACACAGAAAAGCCCGTTAACAAGTGCAAAGTTGCCGGTGCCGGAACCGGTAACGCACCGTGTTCGGTTTGAACCAGCCCCGATCCCAAGGGCAAGGGTGCGCAGCTCCATGCATCGATACCACTGCGCTCAATCAGACTGGCCGCGGCCACAACATCCACCAGTGAGTCCCAGTCGGCGATCTCGTGAAAATGCACATCCTCAACAGCCACGCCATGCACGTGCGCTTCAGCAATGGCCAGAAGGTGTAGTATCGACAATGCTCGCTGCCGAATCTGAAAATCCAGCTCACTCTCAGATAGCCACTGTCGGATATCTGCGTAACGCCCTGTGCGTTTTGCCGGATTCTTGCGCAACGAAACCTGAAACTTCTTTGCCGCCAGCCCCTGAGTCTTGCCGTGCGCAAGCTCAACATCCACATGCTCAAACAAACCGGCTGTTTGCAGATCATGCCAGCACGCTGGCTGATTCTCCGGGTACGCGTCCAGCATGGCAGCGATGAACATGTCTCCTGCGATGCCACCCACCGGGTCAAGGTGTGCGTGCCTGGGCATCAGGTACTCGTTTGCAAGGACCGACCCGCACTGACTACCGGTACAACGTAAGGCCCCTCTGGAATAACCGCAATCGCATTGTCGTCATGTTCTGCCATGCTGCGCGCTATGGCTGCCGTCA
>CALLPU010000006.1 GCA_938016235.1 uncultured Granulosicoccus sp.
TTGCGTTCTTGCTGGGGCGTTACGTTGCGCGAGATCGGGTTACGCGCTGGATGAATCGCGACGCGCGGTTGCGATCGCTCAACAAGGCCATCAGTGATGAGGGCTGGCGTGTAGTGGGCCTGATGCGGCTAAGTCCACTGATTCCATATGGCGTGCAGAACTATCTATTCGCGGTAACACAGATTGGCTTTGTGCCCTTTGTACTGGCAACCATCTTCGGCATCATGCCCGCAACTGCTTTGTATGTGTATATTGGTTCGCTGGGGCAGGCAGTGGGTCGCTTTAGCGGTCTGCAGGGCGTCCTGATCATTGCCGGGCTCGTGGCTACCCTGTTAGTGGCGTGGTTCGTCGGTAAGCGCGCCAAAGCCGCGCTGGCCAATCATGATATGGAACAATGACGCTCAGTACGACCAAGGTCCTGATAAAAATAACTCCACAGTGATTCACGATGACAGACGCAAACACCCTCAGGCGAATTCTGGACACACACACCACCGTTGCGATAGTCGGTCTGTCTGACAAGGTGTATCGGCCCAGCTACTTTGTCGGCAAGTATCTGCTGGATCACGGGTATACCGTGATACCGGTCAATCCCACATTCGATGAGGTACTTGGTCAAAAGAGTTATGCAAGTCTGGATCAAATCCCCGTACCTGTTGACATCGTTGACTGCTTTCGCCGCTCGGACCAGATGGTAGATCTTGCGCAAGCGGCAATCGACATCAATGCCCAGGTGCTGTGGATGCAGTTAGGTGTTGTCAATGGTGATGCTCGCAAGTTGGCGGAAGGTCAGGGGCTGGAAGTTGTCATGGACCGGTGTACAAAAATTGAGCACGCGCGATTATTTGGTGGGCTTAACTGGGCAGGCGTCAATACCGGATTGATCAGTGCACGCCGTCCACGAAAAGTTAATCTTTGATCCGGAGAGAACTGACTCATGGCCGATAGAGAATACGCACCCGAAACCCTCTGCCTGCATGCAGGTCAAATACCGGATCCACTGACAGGCTCCAGAGCGCCACCGATCTATCAAACCAGTTCGTACGTGTTTGACAGTGCCGATCATGCTGCCAGCCTGTTCAATCTTCAAACCTTTGGAAACGTGTATTCACGATTGTCCAACCCCACCAACGCGGTACTCGAAGAACGTGTAGCGGCACTGGAGGGTGGGCGTGCAGCATTGGCCGTTGCATCCGGCATGTCTGCCCAGACGATAGCCACGCTGACATTGTGCAAGGCGGGTGATGAAATTGTTGCGGCCAGTACGTTGTATGGCGGCAGCTATTCACTGCTTGATGTCAACTTGCGTCGACTGGGAATCACCACCCATTTTGTTAATCCGGATGATCCCGAGAATTTTCGGCGAGCCATCACCCCGCGCACGCGACTGGTTTACGCCGAGAGTCTGGGTAACCCCGGCTTGAATGTGCTGGATATTGCCGCAGTGGCCGACATTGCCCATGAACATGGCCTGCCGCTGATGGTGGACAACACTGTGCCATCTCCCTTTTTGTGCCAGCCTTTCAAGCATGGTGCCGATATCGTGATTCATTCGGCCACCAAGTACATCGGTGGGCACGGCACCTCCATTGGTGGACTGATCGTGGAGTCCGGCAAGTTTCCCTATGACAATGGCAATTTCCCAGACATGGTAGACGCATCTGATGGCTACCACGGTGTCCGGTTTTATGAGACGTTCGGGGATTTCGCCTACACCATGAAAGCGCGCATGGAATACTTGCGCACCATGGGTCCTTCGCTGAGTCCGTTTAACGCATTCAATTTTCTACAAGGTCTTGAGACGTTACACGTACGCATGGAGCGTCACGTTGAAAACGCCATGGCGGTCGCCCGTTATCTGCAAGAGCATGAACGTGTGTCATGGGTTAATTATCCGGGGCTTCCTGACAGTCCGTATCACGAGCTGGGTAAGAAATACATGCCCAAGGGTTGCAGTTCACTGATGAGCTTTGGCATCGAAGGGGGCATGCAGGCAGGTATCTCGTTTATCGAAAAAGTGGAGTTTCTCAGTCATCTGGCTAACATCGGTGATGCCAAGACCCTGGTCATTCACCCGGCCTCTACCACCCACCGTCAGCTGAGCGAAGAGCAACAGATAGCCGCAGGTGTAGGACCGGATCTGGTCCGATTGTCTGTGGGTATCGAACACGTGGACGACATCATTGCGGATATCGAACAGGCGCTGATCATCTAATCACAGAGGTTCCTGCAGGACCAGATCCTGTTGGCAGGATCTGGTGGATTCATGATCCGCCAGCGCAGGCAGGCATGTCATATGCTTAGGTTGAGTATCATTGACCTCGCTAGTCTGATAGCTCATGACTGTAACGCCCCTGAAAGTGCTCCTGCTGCTACTGCTGGGAACTTCCACGAGCGCACAGAGCTATGACGTACCGGCCAATCTGGATTTGGGCTGGGCGGGCAAAGTGCATCTGGGTGCGTTGGCAACGTTCGGTACAGCGGATACCACCGCAATATCTGCGCGAAGTGATATCAGCTACAGAAATGAACGCTGGGAACACGAACTCACCACCAAGTGGTATCGCAGTGCCAGTCAGATTGCCGTTGCCCGCCGTGACGCAAACGGTGATGAGGTGACGGATGGCGATGGAATTGTCGTCAAGGATCTGATTCGTAGTACGACGAACCATCGAAGATTCGTCAGCGTGCAGAGTCGCTGGTTTG
>CALLPU010000007.1 GCA_938016235.1 uncultured Granulosicoccus sp.
GTGGCTCGCGATCAGCCAGGGCGATACATCGACCACCATGAAACAGCCGCTCAAGGCGCTGGCCGAGGTGTGTCATCGTCATGGCACGCTGATTTATGTGGATGCCACTGCCAGTGCTGGCGGCAATGCCTTGCCGGTGGATGAGTGGGGGCTGGACATGGTCAGTATCGGTTTGCAGAAGTGTCTGTCCGGACCACCGGGTTCTGCGCCCATTACCTTCAGTGATGAAGTGGCGGAGCGTATCCGTCATCGCAAGCATACGGAAGCCGGTATTCGGCCGGCGAATGTGGTGGACGGCAGCGGCCCGATCATTCAGTCCAACTATTTTGACCTGGCCATGCTGATGGATTACTGGAGTCCGCTACGGCTGAATCATCACACGGAAGCGGCCACCATGTTGTACGCGGCTCGGGAGTGCGCGCGCATTCTGCTCGAAGAGGGCCTGGCGCCGTGTCAGGCACGGCATCAGCTGACCAGCCGTGCCTTGCGAGCCGGTCTGGACGCGATGGACCTGAAGCTCTTTGGTGATCCGGATAACCGCATGGATAACGTGACTGGTGTGTTCATTCCCGAGGTGTGTGGCGATGGTGCCGCACTGAGAAGCGCCATGCTGAACGATTTTGGTATCGAGATAGGCACCTCGTTCGGGCCGCTGGACGGCAAGATCTGGCGCATCGGTACCATGGGATACGGTTGTCGCAAGGCGAATGTGATGCGTTGCCTGAGTGCTCTGGAAATGATCCTGCATCGACAAGGCTACAAGACTCGACAAGGCGCAGGGGTCGATGCGGCCTACGCCGTTTATGATTCGCATCCATCAACCCTTTCCGCGGTTAGTCATTAAATGATAGAAGCAGAGCAAAAACGTCCGATTGAACAGCTGCTGGTCAACACACCGGTTGTTATCAATGTGGGCCTGGAAGGTTTTGCCGACGAGTTGGACAGCCAGCAGGTTTCGGTGATTCATGTTGACTGGCGTCCACCGGCCGGCGGAGACGCCGAGCTTGCCGATCTGTTGTCGAAGCTGGGTAGCTGACATGCAGAGAATCGAGACAGCGAACCAGCAGGCGCTGGACATCATGCTCAAGGCGGATCCGGTGCTCATTGATGTCATACCCGCAGTGCAGGCCATTCCTGCGTTGGGCGAAGGCAAGAAGATTCTGCATGCCGGGCCACCGATTGAATGGCATCGCATGTGTGGTCCCATGCAGGGAGCCGTGGCGGGCATAGCCGTGTTTGAAGGCTGGGCTGATGATCTGGACGATGCCATGCAACGCGCTGCCAACGGTGACTATGAGTTTCATCCGAATCATCACTTCGACGCTGTTGGGCCGATGACCGGCATGACGACCCGCAGCCAGCCGTTGATGGTGGTAGAGAATCGTACTCACGGTAATCGTGCGTATTGCGCCATCAACGAAGGGTTGGGCAAGGTCATGCGATTCGGGGGAAACGATGAGAGCGTGCTGGCAAAGCTTGCCTGGTTGCGCGATGTGCTGGGGCCTCTGATGGGCAAGGCATTGCGTTCAGGTGACGGAGTTGCATTAAAAAATCTGGTGGCACGTGGCCTGACCATGGGTGACGAGATGCACCAGCGAAACGTGGCGTGTTCCGGTTTGTTGCTGCGCGCCCTGTCACCTTCTCTGGCGCGTGCCAGTGACGATACTGCCGTGCTGGCAGAAGCGTTGGCCTTCATGGGCGGTAACGATCAGTTCTTTCTGAACGTGGCCATGGCGTGTGGCAAGTCCATGATGGATCCGGTGCGCAACATTGATCACTGTTGCGTGGTGACGGCCATGTCGCGAAACGGCACTGACTTTGGCATACGCGTGAGTGGTACGGGTGACCAATGGTTTACCGCGCCTGTGGAAATGCCCGAAGGGCTGTATTTTCCGGGCTTTACGGAAGCCGACGCCAATCCCGACATGGGTGACTCCACCATCGTGGAGACCATCGGGCTGGGCGGCTTTGCCATGGGCGCGGCACCTGCAGTGGCCGGGTTTGTGGGAGCCGGCGCTGCATCAGATGCGGCGTTGTTCACCCGCAGCATGCGCGAGATTACCTGTGGTGAAAATCCGGAATGGACCATACCTGCGATGGATTATGTGGGCGTCCCCACGGGCATTGATATTCGGCGCGTGGTTGAGACGGGCCTTGTGCCCACAATCAATACGGGCATAGCGCATCGGGAACCGGGCATTGGGCAAGTGGGTGCCGGGGTTGTCAAAGCACCTCTGCGCTGTTTTACCGATGCGTTGCGGGCGTTTGCCGTGCGGGAAGGTGTGGCATGAGCAATCCCGTGCAAGGGCATCTGGAAACCCGCCTGCGGCCGCAGTTCTACCTGGACTCGGTGGCCTTGATGCGCATGTCGCGCACCTTAGTGAGTGAAGCGGGTGTGCAGGATGCGGCCATGATGATGGCAACCCCTGCCAACGTCGAAATACTGCGTAACGCCGGTTTGCTGGATTTGCCGACAGGTGCTGCTGCTGATGGAGCCATGGGTCCGGGGGATCTGATTCTTACCGTCAGAGCCGACAGTGCTGCACAAGCTGTGAGTGCACTGGAGGTGGCCGAGCAGTTGTTATCGCAACCCCAGCAAGTTGGCAAAAGCCAGACCTGGCAACCGCGCAGCTTGCGCAGCGCTGTGGCGACGCACCCGGAGGCCAATCTGGTGCTGATATCCCTACCCGGTGCCTTTGCCGTGAGTGAAGCTCGCAAGGCGATTCGCCGCGGATTGCACGCGATGATTTTCAGTGACAACGTCCCGGTTGAGGAAGAAGCGGCGTTAAAGCAGGAAGCACGCGAACTGGGTGTGCTGGTCATGGGCCCGGATTGCGGAACCTGTGTGATCAACGGCGTGCCGCTGGCGTTTGCCAATCAGCTGCCACGAGGTGACATTGGTATTGTGGGTGCATCGGGTACCGGTATTCAGGAAGTAAGTTGTCTGCTCGCCGGAATGGGGCAAGGTATCTCGCACGCCATTGGTGTGGGTGGCCGGGACATGAGTGGCACTGTGGGAGGGATCTCTACGCTGATGGCCATTGATGCACTGGAGGCAGATGATGCCACGCGCCATGTTGTGATCGTTGCCAAGCCACCGGCAGAGGAAGTTTCCAGAGTTGTATTAAAGAGAATCGCCGAGAGCAGCAAGACGTATACCGTGTGTTTTATCGGCGGTGAACAACCGCAGCTGCCTGACAATGCCCAGTGGGCGGGCAGCCTGACGAGCGCTGCGGAACAGGCAGCTGGCCGAACGCTGACGGCGGCAGATAGCGGTGCATCGGCATCCGCACGAACGCAAAACGAAGGCTTTCTGATACGCGGTTTGTTTTGTGGTGGCACCCTGTGCGCCGAAGCTCAGGTGATGTGCAAAGCCGCCGGGCTGAGTGTGACATCCAATGCTGCCATACCTGGTGTGTCGTCGGAACCTTCTCCCGACACGCACACGTTGATTGATCTTGGCGCGGACGAATACACACAAGGCAAGCCGCATCCCATGATTGATCC
>CALLPU010000008.1 GCA_938016235.1 uncultured Granulosicoccus sp.
CCAACGATGGTATAGATACACCTACACAAACCGGATACGGCCAGACAGTGACGCTGCCACACAGCTGGCGGTCAAACCATGATGAGCATGTGGGCTGGTATACCTCACTTATCGCGCTTTCTACCGAGCCGGAAACTCCACAGGCCATCTATTTTCCAGACGTCTCTGTAGACTCGACTATCTACTTGAATGATCAGATATTGGGCAGTGTGCTTTTGCCTGATCAGGCTAGAGGGAAGCAGGGACGACGGCCTCTGTTTTTGCGAGTACCGGTCGGTCTGTGGCTGAAGGGCGACAATGAACTGAATATACGAGTCAATGCGCAGACCAATACCATGGAGTGGATGCGCGAGTTCTATGTAGGTGCTGAAACAGATTTGCGTGACGTTTACGCCAGACATGTTTTTCATTCATTGACGTTGGTGAAATTGATCGCAGGTCTGTTGGGATTTACGGCCGTATCCATGGGTACCATTTGGGTATATCGTCCTAAAGACAAGGTTTACGGGTGGTTTGCGATCGTCTGTACTGCATGGTGTACCGTCACCATTGCAGAGATATCGGATGCCGTTCTGTTTGATGTGGCATTGCCGGCGTGGGCGGGGTCAATCCTGTTTCTTCTGCTATCCATCTCTATCATGAAGTTTGTCGACGAATCGCGTGTAGATCCTGCACTGCGAGGTACGATGAACAAGGTAATCACCGGTGTGTTGGGTGGTCTTTTTGTGGTGCTGCTGGTGTGGGAAAATGAGCCGGCTGCGCATCTCCTTGTGAAAGGTGTGGGTGTCGCCATCCTGATGCTCGCCTGTGTCCTGTCTATCAACGTTGATTTGCCGACACGACAATATGAAAAAATATTCCTCTGGCTCAGTGTGTTCATGCTGACACTCCTGTCCATGAATTCGTGGTTGATATCGCTGAAGGTTCCAGGATTAGCCTTGACCGGATTTTCCACGGCGATCGCGGCCCCTGTCTTTATTTTTCTGGTTGGATATCAGCTAGTCAGAGATTTTGTAACGTCGAGGAACGAACTGGAACAACTCGCCGAAAGCCTGGAAATACGAGTGGTGGAAAGAACAACTGAGCTCAGGGAGAAGCACCTCCAGGTGATTGAATTTGAGCGAAATTCGATTCTGGCAACCGAGCGTGATCGGATCATGCTGGAGATGCACGACGGAATGGGAGCACATTTGATATCGATTCTATCGATGACTGGTCAGGATAACGTTGACCTGCAGGAGGTGCAGCGTACGGTTAAAGACGCCTTGCAGGACTTGCGAATGATGATTGATTCCCTGGATCCTGTAGAGAACGATCTCGGCATGGTGTTGGGGATGTACCGGCATAGAATGGGTGCAATTCTCAAGGAGTCCTCGATATCACTCAACTGGCGTGTCGGGAATTTACCGCAGATTGATGAGCTCACGCCGCACAGGGTTCTTCAGATTCTCAGAATTCTCCAGGAAGCTGTCTCCAATGCCATTAAATACTCGAAGTCTGATGTGATCACTGTGTCAACAGGTTTGTCGAACAATAGCCCGTTCATTGAAGTGGACGATAATGGCGTGGGCTTTTGTATGGAGTCTCAACCCAAAGGTCGTGGCCTGATGAATATGCAAAAGCGAGCCAGGCATATTGGTGCACGGGTAGACATCGTAGCACAAGCGAATGATGGCGTTAAAGTCAGACTTGTTTTCGCAGATCAAAATGCATTCGATCTAGCTCAACGTGAGGGTGATTTTCAAGAGTACCGAATAGCCGGGTAAGCTCCAGAGCGAAGATCCGCCGTCTAACTACGTTGTGGACAATGTGTATCTGGTGAGCAACTGAGGGATAGCGGTGAGACGGCGCTGAAGGTATTGTACGTGGAGAGATTCTGCGGGTAAAACTGAGGCATCCCAATATTCATGATTCATCAGGATACCTCACGCTTTTCCAGTCGTTTAGTGCATGCTGCGCAACAAACTGACCTTCCCATACACGCAGCTTAGATCGTGTGGCTAATGGTATTGCCTTTACCGCAGCGTGAAATTCCAGAAGACTTGGCTGAAGACCATACTCGGGAACCCCCCACTAGAGGCTTGTACTGAATCTGTACGTTACCGATTTTCTCGTTTCCGACGTACTCCAGTGTTTCGGTTACTGATCCGGTCCTGCCATTCTGGATCTTTTCGTTCTTGATGTCGTTTGTACGCCACTTCTTGTCTTCAACATCGTAATACTTCACTTTGTAGATTTTGACGTCTTTACCGGCCTTGTTTGTCACTTTGATTTTCACATCCTTGCACTTTTGATCTGCAGCCACGTGGCCAGCAGGTAGCATGCTCACACCGATCACGAGAGCAGCAACAGTTGTAACAGTTTTGAGATTCATTGTTAGGCATCCTTTGTCGAATAGTTGATAAAACCTTGATCGAGTTCAAATGAAGCTGACCGTCGTGATAGTGGTCCGTCTTTGCCTGAGCTCGGGAATGATAGTAGGGCGAGATGCTCTCAAGATGTATCACCGAAATTAGGTAGTTTGTGGTCTTTGAAGCTACGCGAAAGCCAAACTTCCAGTCTCTCCGGATGGTGTTAGATGTGATCAGTAGTAGTGCACATGGTTGCATTGTTACTCGTAGCCGAAAAGTGTGTGTGAGGTCAGTGTTTGGAGATCAGGGTGTTGGCTAGGCCGGATTGCTGATGAAGTCTCTGGGGCCCAGTCCAATACCAACCGGAAACGATAGGGACGGGCCTTGCTGATTTTCCATGAGTAGTTCGGACTGGGGGGATGCTTGTCGTTGTCTGGCAGACAGGTGAGTAACCGTAACAAGGCGGGCACCGTTAAAGAGACAGGGTGTGAGAGACGATCAGGTGGTGAAGGGCAGCGGAGTAGTCCCGCTTTTTTCAACA
>CALLPU010000009.1 GCA_938016235.1 uncultured Granulosicoccus sp.
GACGATTATCAGGCGTACGTGGAAGCAGGCGAATAAGGTTGTACGCGATGCCTGAGCAAGGTTTAGAACGCAGGCCTGTCCCCGTAGAGGTTCACAGTGAATTCGTGGCGCGTCATGTTGGCCCGCGCCACCATCATGTAGAGCACATGCTCGCCGCGCTCAAGCAGCCTTCGCTCGATGCGCTGATTCGGCAGGTCATTCCGGAAGGTATTCGCACCGATGACGCCATGGCGCTACCCGGAGGTGTATCAGAAGCGGATGCGTTGCTGGAATTGAAGCAACTGGCGCAGCAGAACCAGGTACTCAATAGCCTGATCGGTCAGGGTTACCACGACTGCCACACGCCGCCGGTCATACTCAGAAACGTGTTGGAGAATCCCGCCTGGTACACCGCCTACACGCCGTATCAGCCTGAAATAGCACAGGGGCGGCTGGAAGTGCTGTTCAACTTCCAGACCATGATCACCGAGCTGACCGGCATGGAGGTTGCCAATGCCTCATTGCTGGATGAGGCCACGGCCGCAGCTGAGGCGATGACAATGGCGCATCGTGCACTGCGGGGCAAGCGACCACATATTCTGGTGGCAGACGATTGTCATTCACAAACGCTGGACGTGATGCAAACGCGGGCATCGGCGCTCGGCATTCACTTGACATCCGTACCCGTGCACGCAATGGCCGATCACCTGGCCAGCGAGCCAGACTCTGTCTTTGCCATCTTGCTGCAATACCCTGGCACCACCGGCACGCTTACCGCACCAGGCGCCGCAGTGGCTGCGGCCAAGGCGGCAGGCGCGCTGGTGCTGGTAGCGGCCGACCTGCTGTCACTGACATTGCTGCCACCACCTGGAAGCTGGGGCGCGGACATCGTGGTGGGGAGCGCCCAGCGCTTCGGCGTACCCCTGGGTTTTGGCGGACCGCACGCAGCGTTCATGGCCACCACCGACGGCTATAAGCGCAATCTGCCAGGTCGGCTGGTGGGTCAATCGCTCACTCGCGATGGCAGGCCAGCTTATCGACTGGCACTGCAGACTCGCGAGCAACACATTCGGCGTGAAAAAGCCACATCCAATATCTGCACGGCTCAAGCGCTGTTGGCCATTATTGCCACGCTATACGCGTGTTACCACGGCCCTGTGGGGCTGCGAAAAATCGCACTCAAGATCCGCACGCAGGCGGATCGGTTAGCGGCCACTCTCAGTGCCATGGGGGTATCGGTGCCTGAGAACCCTGCATTCGATACGCTGTGTGTAACGGTGCCGGATGCGCAAGCCTGCAACCAGCGGCTGGTGAGTAACGGCTTTAATGGGCGTGTGCTGAACCCCACACAGCTGTGCGTGGCGCTGGATGAAACAACACGCGATGATCAACTGCTGCACATTGTGGCTGCCATAACAGATACGCCGGTGGATGCGGTGGCTCTGATGGACGTACAGCGTGATACAGCGTCTGATCGTACCGATCATTATCTGTCGCAGGCCTGTTTCAATGAGTACCACTCCGAAACAGACATGATGCGCTATCTGAGGCTACTGGCCAGTCGGGATATTGCCCTGGACCAGGCCATGATACCGCTGGGTTCCTGCACCATGAAGCTTAATGCCGCGGCGGAAATGCTGCCGATAACCTGGCCTGAGTTTGCACGAATCCACCCGTTTGCCCCAGAGAATCAAACGCGTGGTTATCGTGCGATGATTCAACAGCTTGAATCCATGTTGTGTGCCTGCACCGGATACGATGCCGTGTCATTGCAGCCCAATGCCGGCAGCCAGGGAGAGTATGCGGGGTTACTGGCTATCCGTGCTTATCATGAAAGTCGGGGTGATACACAGCGTAGCGTCTGCCTCATACCCAGTTCTGCTCACGGAACCAATCCAGCCAGCGCGCAGATGGCCGGCATGCAGGTGGTGGTGGTGAAGTGCGATGCAACCGGCAACGTGGATATCGATGATCTTCAGGCCAAGCTGGACAAGCATGAGGGGCGAATCGCTGCGATCATGATTACCTATCCATCCACACATGGCGTTTTTGAAGCCGGTGTCGTGGAGGTCTGTGATCGGGTGCATGCTGCCGGTGGTCAGGTGTATATCGACGGGGCTAACCTGAATGCCATGGTGGGTACAGCGCTTCCGGGCAGTTTCGGTGGTGATGTATCACACCTGAATCTGCACAAGACGTTCTGCATACCTCATGGCGGTGGCGGGCCGGGCGTAGGCCCAATTGGCGTAGGGCAACATCTGCAACCCTGGCTACCAGGCCATACTACATTGCCTGGTACGCGTGGCGCTGTTAGCGCGGCACCGTATGGCAGTGCGATGATTCTACCCATCACCTGGATGTACATCCGCATGATGGGCGCTGACGGCTTACGCCATGCCACTGAAGTGGCCATTCTGAATGCCAATTACATTGCCTCGCGGCTTGCCGAAGCGTACCCCATTCTGTACCGCGGTGAACATGGCTTCGTGGCGCATGAGTGCATCCTCGATACCCGCGTGCTCAAAACCGAAACGGGCATCAGTGTTGATGACATCGCAAAGCGATTGATGGACTATGGTTTTCATGCCCCCACCATGTCATTCCCGGTTGCCGGTACGTTGATGGTAGAGCCTACTGAGAGTGAATCACTCACCGAGATCGATCGTTTCTGTGATGCGATGCTGTCGATCCACGCCGAGGCCGTGAAGGTGCGGCAGGGTGAGTGGCCAGCCGATGACAACCCGCTGGTCAATGCGCCTCATACTGCCAGTGATCTTGCCCAGGATGTCTGGGCACATCCGTACTCCAGGCAAGAAGCGGTCTTTCCGGCAGGTGACGAGCAGGCGGGCACCAAATACTGGCCGCCGGTCAGCCGTGTGGACAATGTGTATGGCGACAAACACCTGATTTGCTCGTGCCCACCGCTGGATACCTATGAGCTCGACGTTGAGTCGGTGGCGACGGCATAGCTGCTGACTGACCAAAGACGCTTCTCAGCCGAATTCGTACCCGTATTCAGAGTCTGTTCAGGCTCAGAGCGCTAGTCTGCCAGCATTGCTTAACCAAGCGTGTCAGGGCTATCTCATGGGGCTATTCAAAACGATAATGGCGGCATCACTGCTGAGTCTGCCGCTGCTTGTTCATGCCAATGGCTATGTCGGCCTCGATGGCTCTTCGGTCTCTGTCGACAACGATCTGGATGACAATCTGAATCCACGTGGCATGCGCGTGCGTCTGGGTGTGCGTATCAGTGAAGTGTTTGATATCGAAGCGCATCTGGGTGGCGGGAGTGATTCGCGCACATCAGCTTTTGATACTTTCAGTACCACCTACGCTGGCGCTTATCTGAAAGGCTACCTGCCGCTGGGCAGGCAGAGTGCCTTGTTCGGTCTGGCTGGTGTATCAGGAGTGGAGCATACGCAAACGCTGAACGGTCGGGATTTTTCAGACAGTCAGGGCGGTTTCTCCTACGGCTTTGGTCTGGAAACACAGCTGACACAGCGTCTGGATCTATCGGCTGACTACATGCGTTATACCAGCGATGAGGGGCCGTTCTCGGAAGTGTCGGCGGTGAACCTGGGGATCAAGTGGTACTTCTAATGGGTAACTGTCAGATGGCAAAGGCCTTCATGGCATCGTAATAGGGTTGGCAACAATCAGCGATCCGTTGTTGATGGGTATCCGGCACCACCGTTTTGGGCTGGTATGGGGCAAAGCCGGTTGATTGCCGGACGGCGTCGTACCAGTGTTCGCTCCAGATCCCGTCGCTGTCTCTGAGCCCCGCTGGCCAGCTCAGCATGGCCGGGTCGAAGGTGATGCCCAGCGCATCGCACACCGTCTGCAAGTGGGCGGCAGGGTCTTGCAAAAAACGCTGGCTGTCGATCACCAGCGGCGCGGTCCCCTTGATGGATGTGACTTGATCGAAAAGCGCAGCCTGCTGCACATAGCCAAGGTCTGTGGCTGTCAATGCTCCACGCTTGATGGCGTACGAAGCCACCACCGGTGCCGGCTCCCTGATCAGAAAAACATGCTCCAGCGGTTCCAGCCAGTCGATGGAGAAATGTTCCATCCAGTGCGTGGTGATGTGCTTCTGGTAATACACACCGGTTGCCGGTTTCATCACCAGCGAATCCACAATCTTTCGCCAGTCGGTTTCGCCAGCGGCGATGATCTGTTCCCGCATGGGATGATCAATACCGGTGTGGTCAAGAAAATGGGCGTAGAACGGCTCGTCTACCACGACCGTGTCAGCGCGGTTCTCCCACGCGCGCATCATGGCCGTGGATATGTTCCGCGGCCCCGACCACATGGCCAGGCACAAGCCGTTCATGCGTGAAAAACGCCTATTTTAACGAGGCAAACGCACGAGCCGCTGCTTCGATGGTTTGCTCGATGTCGGTATCAGAATGCGCCGCGCTGGAAAATCCGGCTTCGAAAGCGGACGGCGCCAGATAAACGCCATCGTTGAGCATGCTGTGAAA
>CALLPU010000010.1 GCA_938016235.1 uncultured Granulosicoccus sp.
GTTCTGGAGAACTCGGGTAATTCATCCAGGAACAGCACGCCATTATGCGCCAGTGAGATCTCTCCAGGCATGGGGTTCGCACCTCCTCCCACCAATGCAATACCCGACGCTGTATGGTGCGGCGCTCGAAAAGGTCTGATGCCCCAGGTGGCATGATCAAAGCCGGTGTGACTGATAGACAACACTGACGCGGTTTCCATCGCCTCAGCCTCCAGCATGGGAGGCTGAATGGTAGGCAGGCAACTGGCGAGCATGGACTTGCCGGTTCCGGGCGGGCCCACCATGAGCAAATTGTGTGAACCCGCCGCTGCTACTTCCAGTGCTCGCCGTGCTGTGTGCTGGCCAAATACATCCGCCATATCAATAGCGGGTATGTCCTGAGAAGCATTCCGTGCGCTCGCCACGGATGCGCTCAAGTTTGAGTAAGTATCCGGCGCTTTCCTGAATCCACCGACCGTAACGTCTCTGCCAGCCCGCCGATCCAATCTCTCCAGCGGGATCTTCTTGCGCTGTTTAAGCTCTTCAACAGCCTGTTTCAAATTACCGGCACCGTGCACACGTGTACGGGAACTGCGTAACGCCTCTTGTGTATTCGACTGCGGGATATACAGAGCCTGCCTGGAACCGGCAAATGCGTAAGCGGTAGGCAAAATGCCACTGACAGAGCGCAGCATACCCGTCAGCCCCAGTTCTCCCAGCACAATCAAATCATTCAGAGCACCTTCCGGGAGCTGCCCATTGGCAAGCAAGATGCCCAGCGCAATCGGGAAATCAAACCGACCACCCCGCTTCGGTAGATCAGCCGGGGCAAGATTCACAATAATCTTGGACTGCGGATACGTCAGACCTACATGATGGATGGCAGCCTTGACGCGATCCTTACTTTCCCTGACCGCGGATTCAGGCAAACCGACTATGGAGGTTCCCGGCAATCCACCGCCCAGATGCACTTCCACCGTAACCGGCAGCGCCTGCACACCCGACAGTGTGCAGGAATGCACTGTGGCAAACGACATGGGAACCTCCGTGTTCCTTGGGAATAGTTAAATGGCGACTTTATCAGCGGCATAGCGCTATCAAAACGAGAATCTACCAATCTACTGGTTTCCTACCCAGCTATGACAATAACGCGAGCATTGGGCGCACGGTCAGAACACAACCACATCAGATGTGCCAAGTACAACGTCAGACAGTGAGTCTGAAAACCGAACCGTGCCTGACCATCCTGTCCTTTAACGCTCTAAAACCTGATTCGATCAATCAGCCATGAACCACTTCAGGCCGATTACCACGCGTGGTATACCAAAGCACAAACACAACCAGTACAGCACCGACTACGTTGTAAGACCACACCAGCGGGTAGAAACAACCGGCCATACCCAGCAACAGCAGCGGATAATGCCAGATCGCGACCGGCCCTTCTGCGTAGCGTTGTATCAACACGTTGAATGCGTAGATGCCAAACAGCGCGAACACACCGATACGCAATAGATCGGGCAACGGCGCGCCTATCATGGGCGTGTACGCGAACATCAATGGCACGATGTACAGGCCCTTGGCTATCTTCCACGCCTCAACACCCGTAGCCATCGGCTTGGAACCGGCAATGCCTGCAGCGGTAAACGCTGCCAGGCAAACCGGCGGTGTGACGTTACTGTCCTGACTCAACCAGAACACAATCAGGTGTGCGGTCAACAGATAGGATGTCATCTGCACAGGGTCTACCAGCATGGGTCGCAGAGCGACGGCGATGTCAAACGGAATGGTGCTCAAGAGCTCCTGAGCTTCCGCTGCACTGACACCGGCCATGACTCTTGCAGGTAACTCGGGATCAATCAGCATGAACATGGCGCTGACACCCGGATCGGTAATACCCGCCACCAGCTGTTCAACAATGACACTGTCGGCCAGCATACCGGCCAGGGCTGGCGCCGACAGAATTGACAACACGATATAGGCAGCTGTTACCGGTAATCCCATCCCCAGTACCAGCGAGGCAATCGCCACCAGCACCAGCGCAATCAGTAAAGACCCTTGAGACCACTGCGCAATCATGAGAGCAAACGTATTGGCGAGCCCCGAGGTGGTTACCGCGTTGTTGATCAAGCCAACAGCAACCAGCAAGATAGCCGTCATGACCGAGGTATTCACACCCAGCGCTAACGCTCTCACGATGTTTTTGGGGCCCATCTTGTTGGGCGTAACCCAGCTGACCACAATCAGAGTGGCAATGGCAGTCGCTGCGGCATAGCTCGGTGTTTTACCGGTTACCAGCATGAACGTCATGAGCGAGAGCGGCAGCACGAAATTCAACAAACCAGCGAGCATCTTGCCGCGGTCTATGGCCGTGACTTGTTCTGTGCCTATATGGTATTTCATCGCCTCAATGCGAACGATGAACGCAACAGACAGGAAGTACAGCAACGCAGGCACCACCGACACAGCCACAATCGTGCTGTAGGGAATGCCGGTGTAACTGGCCATCACGAAGGCACCTGCCCCCATGATGGGCGGCATCAGTTGCCCACCGGTGGATGAGGCAGCTTCTACTCCTGCGGCAAACTGCCCTCTAAACCCATTGGACTTCATCAACGGGATGGTGATCACCCCGGTGGATGCTGTATTCGCTATTGCAGAGCCGGAGATCGTACCCGTCAGCGACGAGGAAATAACCGCAACAAACGCCGCCCCACCTCTGAACCTGCCAGCCACCACTTTGGAAATTTCGATGACGAACTCAGACGCTCCAGACACCACGAGAAAGGCGCCAAAGATCATGAACAGCGTAATGTTGGAGGAAGAAATCGTGGCGATGATGCCGAACATGCCCTCATCGTTGTAGAGAGAGCGGAACAGCACATCATCGAGTGGCAGGCTTGCAGTACGGAAAGCTCCCGGCATCAACTTGCCCAGAAACAGGATATAGGCCAAAGCCGATATCACCAGTATGGGAATAATCCAGCCCGTAAGCCTGCGAGTGAGTTCTATAACGCCAATAATGACAATAAAGCCTGCCAACCAGTCCAGTGGTCCGAACTGCCACGGCAGACCGGTTTCAGCCAGCGTGCGTTGATAGATACCGTTCTCGGCCTGAGCTATCCATAACGCGGAGGCTGCAATGGCAACACCAAAAAAACCATTGGCAATGACAGACAGGCGTGACTGGCGCCCTCGATCAACCGTGCGGGTTGTGATAGCAGCCAGAAATGCAAACCCTGCAAAATGTATGGCGTTCTGCCATAAACCCGGCTCATTCAGGAACACATTGGTTGCCACATGCCAAATGGCAAATGCGGCGATCAACGCAACACTCAGGGCCCAGGGCCAGGGATGAGTGACAGCATGATCAAGCGAATACAGGCGCGATTTCCTCAGCGCAAGATCAGACATCTCTGCAGCGTTTTCAGCAGCTGGTTGCTGTGCGGGAATATTCATCATGTGTGGCACGCACCGGTGCTGTCAAAGCGGGATCAGGCCGGGGCTACCGGCGAACCCGGGCTCTTTCCATCTATCGTACTGGCGTAAACTCGGCGATCAGGTCTATCACGACCCAGACACATCGTGTGTACTCAGAGTTTGACGTCAGTGATCAACAGAGCGATCAAAGAGCCCGGGGGAACGCAACTGGAACGTTACTGCGCCATCAAGCGCTCAGGTATTTCCAGGCCCACTTCCTTGTAGTAGCGAGCAGCACCGGGGTGTAACGCTACGGGTAAACCCGCCATTGCCGCTTCAATATTCATGGCCTTGGTAGCCGGGTGAATGGCCTGCAGGAACGGAAGGTTTTCATAAATTGTCTTGGTCAGCAAATACACATGGTTTTCATCGACGTCGGCGTTGACGGCCAGAAAGTTAGGCTGCGCAATCGTGGTAACCGCTTCACTCTGACCGGGGTAAGTACCCGCTTCGATGGTGTACGGCGTCCACAAGTTACGACCACCATCCATCTTCGCCGCTTCTTCATCGGTAACAGACAACAATTTGAACTTGCCTTCATTGGTAGACATCAATTTGGTGACGGCACTGGTTGGAGGACCAGAAGGAATACCCGCTCCCACAGCCTGGCCGTTAGCCATGGCATCAACCGACGGGCCGTAGCCTGCATAAACAAACTCGAAATCCGTGGCAAAATCCAGCCCCAGCCCAGTCAGCAACACTTCGTTGGAACCCAGCGTACCGGAGTTCTCTTTACCCATTGCGACGGTCATGCCTTTGGCCGCCATCATGTCGCTGACGGTGCCATCCTTAACGAGGTCATTGGACAGGATGAACTGCTCGACGTTCTGCCACAGCATGGACACAGACCGCATGTTCTCCTGAGGCTCGGAAACTGGCCCGGTACCTGTCGCTGCGTAGGATCCATACAGGCCTTGCAGTATGGCAAATTGCGCCGTACCCGCTGCCAGTGCCTGGACGTTTGCGCCAGAGCCTGCCGAGTTCACAGCGGTTAAGCTGAATTTTTCCTTGGGCAGTAGCTTGACCTTGGACAGCGTGGCAATCGCTGTGCCCACTGGATGGTAGGTGCCACCGGTGGAGGCGGTGTTGAGCACGTAGTCGTTGTCTTGTGCATGAGCCACTGGCAGGCTGACGCTGACGGCGGCCACAGCAGCCAGGGCTGTGGTTCTGAACATTCGTTTCATTCGGTAATCCTCAAAGTGGTGTTGGAGCACTGTCGGCTCGTAGCGCTAGTCTCCAACCTGCAGCGCAATTATGCAACCGCTCGCAACTGCTTGTTCTTTATTGCTATTTCAAAGGGCGGAGGCATCCACCCTCTTCCTGCGCACACGAAACTGGCGAAATTCTGCTCAAACACGACAGGCAGCTGCCTCATGGCCGTTCACCGCACGCACGTCTTGAAGCACGCCACTGCTCGCCTTATTCCAGAATCAGTTAGCTGCCCGACACTGCAGGGCAACCCCGACTCAGGCAGAACTGTACAGACGCTCTCAGCTGATCAGTCCATATCAATCATGCGTATGCCGATGGATTCCCAGGCGCCGCATCTTGTCGTTCAAGGTGCGACGATTGATTTTCAACGCCGCTATCACTCGCCCCACATGCCCGTCGTGCGTGGCCAGGCTCTGTTCAATGAGCAACTTCTCATAGGCGAGTACACGCTGACGAAACGGTACGCTGTCATCACCCGTCGAGGCAATAAGGCTTTGCGGACTGATCGTGCCCTGGTAGCGATCCCGAAGCACTTGCATGGTTGTCAACAGCACCTGGGGCTCAACCGGTTTTTCCAGAAAATCCACCGCTCCCAAGCGCATCGCAGCCACCACATCAGCAACCGTTGCAAAGCCTGAGAAAAATACAATCGGCAACAGGGGTTTGAGTAGGCGCGCCTGCGCCGCAAATTCCAGCCCGCTGTTATCCGGCATTCTGAGATCGGTGACGATGGCATCAACAGGTTCTGATTCAAGCCGCGCCAATGCTGCGGTCATGGAGTCTGCCAGTACAACCTGAATATCATGCAAACGCAGAAACCGGGCATTGGCTCCCAGCACATCAAGATCGTCATCTACCAGCAACAGTGTGAACGCCGCTGACTCCAGCTCTGGAGAATCACTCATGGATCACCGGAAAAAATGAACAAGACAAGACTCTGTTTTCACTGTTCAACCACTCTGCTGTTCGCGGGCAAGGTCAGCGTAAAACAACTGCCAACCGGACAGGGCCTGTAACTCAGTTCACCACCATGATCCACAGCGATCTGTCGCGCAATCGTTAAGCCCAGGCCCAGGCCATCGTGCTGTTTGCGTGTGCTGGAAAACGGCTCGAACAACGATTCAGCAGCCAGCTCGGAAACCCCTTCGCCATTATCCAGCACCGACAGGCTGACGACATCGCCCGCCAACACCGTGTCAACATTCCCCTCTCTTATCTCTTGCTGATTCTGTATCTGCAATGACACAACGACCGATGGCGCGTTGGTGTTCAGCACCGCGTCAAACGCGTTGTAGAGAAGATTCAACAAGGCTTGCTGAATCAGAACCTCATCGCCCATGACAGAAAAATCACCCTGGGCGATCTGCACCGCAAGGTATTGCGACGCCGCAGGTCTTTCACGCTTGACGGTGCCATGTACATCAATAACCACCTTCTCGATGTCGATAAGCTGAAATCGGGAATCCTGTTTCCTGGCAAGACTGCGAAGGCTGCTGATCACCCGTCCGATGCGCTTGGTGGTTCTGTCACTGTCCACCACAATCTGGCTGATCTCTGCCTGATCCGCGCCGGGGCGTTCAATCATGGTTCGCAAAGACGCCAGGTTGAGCCGTAAACTGGCCAGCGGTTGATTGATTTCATGATTGATGGCGGCTGACATTCGCCCCAGCATCGCAAAGTTTGATTCAGAAATCAGTCGCTGTTGTGCCTGCTCGAGTTGCCGTGTGCGAATCACCACCTGCTCTTCAAGCTCCTGCGAGTTGCGTTGTTCAGATCGAACCAGTCGCCGCTGCTGTTGGTACAAACGCATCATCAACAACGCGATCAATCCCGCTGACGCTAGCGAGGCGCAAAGCACGCGCGCACTGCGGGTAATTTCTGCTTCGGACACCAGGCTGATAAGCTGCCAGGGTTCTGCTGCCAGAGGTTGTGCGAAGAGGAGAAACACGTCTTCTCCGTCATCGCTCCGGATCACGCGCCGCTGGCTATCCGCCCCTACCCGTTGCAACAACCCTGGTTGCAGCTCATAGCGTCGTTCCGCGGCCAGTTGCCGGATTTGCCCCTCGCTCAACGGCGCTGTGGGTGTGTGCAGCAGATCCTGACGGGTGGACAGAATCACACCGCCGAACTCGTCGCTGACCAACGACTCATACGGGAGTTGCGACCAGGCGTCCACCAGGATATCCAGGGCGATCTTTGCCACAACAACCCCGACAACCTGGTCATCCAGTCGCACGGGCTCTGCAATAAAATAGCCCGGTATTCCGGTTGTCGCACCGACGGCAAAAAACGTGGCGCTCAAACCTTGCACGGCTTGTTTGAAGTATGGACGAAACGAATAGCTGACACCCACGAAGCTGACGGAGTCCGCCCAATTGCTGGACGCTACCGTTAACCCGTTTACATCGAGCAAAAACGCAAAATCCAATCCGCTGTCACGCTGGGTCCGCGCCAGCCGGCGATTCGCCGCCAGCAGTGACAGGTTGCCGGGTGCCGCGAGTGCCGAGCGTATTTCCACATCTTCGGACAACAGCTTGGGAATGTACGAAAACTGATTCAGCTGTCTGTCCAGTTCCGTTAATTGAACACGCTGAAGACGCTGCTGGTTTTTCTGCACGTCTGCCAGAGTGTAGGCAAGCGACAGTTTCCACAGCACCGCCAGAGCCAGCAATATCAGCAGCGCATAGCCTGCGAGGCGGTGTCGCCTGAACACCGCAATCAACGCGCGTTAGACAGCGCTATCGGGCGTACCGCCATGCGTTGCCGGTGCTTCCAGATCACGCACCCTGTCTTCCAACTGCTTCAACTGCCTGCGCGTGTTCCTCAATACCTCTGACTGCACATCAAACTCTTCGCGCGTAACCAGATCCATCCGGCCCAGGGCACTTTGCAGCGTCGCCTTGGCATTGCGTTCGAAATCATCCTTTACGTCGGACACACCCGGGGGTAACAGCTTGCCCAGCGTCTTGGAAAGGTCATCAAAAACACGTGCGTCAATCATGTGAGGCTCCTGATCGGGTAGCGAAAGAGGCGACCCACCGTTTCGCGAGTCCATTGCCCAAGCTTACGGCAATCGGATGGATTTGGAATCGGACACGCTCACGATATCGCACGCACCATATGCGGGCAATACGCTAATTTCAACGCACCTGATTAGTGCGCAAAGAACAACTCAACCACCTAACAATTGCCCTATCTCTTTGTTTTAACAAACAATAAATACATGGCACACATGATGTTACTCCCTTGCTCATTACTACACCGACCCAGGGATAAACTTCATGAAGTTAGTAACCGCAATCATCAAACCCTTCAAGCTCGAAGAGGTTCGGGAGGCTCTGTCTACCATCGGGGTGCAGGGCATGACAGTCACCGAGGTCAAAGGCTTCGGGCGGCAGAAAGGCCATACCGAGCTATATCGCGGTGCCGAGTACGTCGTCGATTTCATCCCCAAGACGAAGATCGAAATCGGCATTGATGACAACCAGCTGGACTCCGTGCTCGAAGCGATCACGGGCGCTGCAGGCTCCGGAAAAATTGGCGATGGAAAAATATTCGTGACCGAACTGGAACGTGCGATTCGCATTCGCACCAACGAAACCGGCCCCACCGCGCTATAGAGCGCGCGCAACGGACATTGCCTGAACCATAACAAATTAACGAGAAAACCGACGATGGAACAACTTGCTGAACTGAGCTATGCGCTCGATACCTTTTATTTTCTCATGGCCGGTGCGCTGGTCATGTGGATGGCTGCGGGATTTGCGATGCTCGAGGCGGGCATGGTACGCGCCAAGAACACCGCTGAGATTCTGACCAAGAATATTGCACTCTATGCGCTGGCCTGCATCATGTTCATGCTGGTGGGTTACAACCTGATGTACCCTGGCGCACCGATAAGTCAGTACATACCCAATCTCAGCTTTCTGCTGGGTGCCGAGAACGACGCTGCAACCTTCAGCGCCGGTGGTGAAGACGCGCCTTACTACTCAGCGCGATCAGACTTTTTCTTTCAAGTGGTGTTCGTCGCAGCCGGCATGTCGATTGTGTCCGGCGCCGTTGCCGAGCGTATGAAGCTCTGGTCTTTCCTGCTGTTTGCCGCCGTCTTCACCTCCATCATCTACCCCGTCCAGGGATTCTGGAAATGGGGCGGTGGCTGGTTGGACGCTGCCGGCTTCCAGGACTTCGCAGGTTCCGGCGTCGTACACATGTGTGGTGCCAGTGCAGCATTGGCCGGGGTTCTGTTACTTGGTGCTCGAAAAGGCAAGTATGGCCCTAACGGTGAAGTGATGCCGATTCCTGGCGCTAACATGCCGTTGGCCACGCTGGGTACGTTCATTCTCTGGATGGGCTGGTTCGGATTCAACGGCGGCTCGCAGCTGGTTGTTTCCAACTTCGCCGACTCCAACGCCGTTGCAGCTATCTTCGTGAATACCAACATGGCAGCCGCCGGCGGCGTAATCGCCGCACTGCTTACGGTGCGCATGATCTGGGGCAAGGCAGACTTGACCATGGCACTCAACGGCGCATTGGCCGGGCTGGTTGCCATCACGGCAGAGCCACTGGCACCAAGCCCACTCCAGGCCACCCTGATTGGTGCTGCCGGTGGTGTACTGGTGGTGTTCTCGATCATCACACTTGACCGGATGAAAATCGACGATCCTGTAGGCGCCATTTCCGTACACGGCGTTGTTGGCATGCTCGGCCTGATGTTGGTCCCACTGACCAATGGTGATGCCACTTTCGTCGCTCAGCTGACAGGCCTTGTTGCCATCTTTGGCTGGACGTTCATCACCAGCCTGGTGGTCTGGGGCATCATCAAGATGATCATCGGCCTGCGAGTAACCGAAGAAGAAGAATACGAAGGTGTGGATATTTCCGAGTGTGGAATCGAAGCCTATCCGGAGTTCTCTCAGCGCAGCTGATGTAACACTCAGGACTGTGTAGCAGGAAAAGGCGCCATTGATTGGCGCCTTTTTGCAGAAACCGGCAACCGGTCTGCGATTTGCAAGCACCAGCGCATGTTTCACTTCAAACAGGCGCGCTTGCCATCATGACTCTGTTTGCGCTGCTGGGCTGCCTGATCGTCGCAGGCGAGATACGCTATCAGTTAGGCCAGATACGGCTGCGCCGCCTTCTCAGAGCGCAGG
>CALLPU010000011.1 GCA_938016235.1 uncultured Granulosicoccus sp.
TGCTACAGGCTGAAGCACCCTGATCAATCACAAAATTATGTTAGCGTCGCTTAACGTGTTGTCGATAAGCTGGCCATTATGCGAGTAGCGCCTTGGCGGTTTCCTGATCAGTAATCAGGTCAGTTACCAAGCCCTGATCCAGAACTGCCTGCAAAGCCTCTACCTTGTTGGGCCCACCGGAGATCATGAAACGACGTGGAATTCGCTTGAACACGTTTCCAGGGATGCCGATGATTCTCTCATTGATGGAGTGTTCAACAATGTCCGCCTGATCGTCGATGTAGTAGCCCAGGAAGTTTCCGATGGCACCTTGGTTTCTTACACTGTTGAATTCCTTTTCGTTGACCAGCCCAACCTCACGAATGGTTGAACTGTCGAGACCACCGATGCTGACGATGGCCATGTCGGCCTTCAGTGCCCGTTGATGAATATCCTGAAACAGCGGCTGTTCTACCAGCAATCGGCGGGTATCGGCCGAATCACAGACAATCGGCGCGGGTAAGTACAGGCATTCGGCATCCAGCCTGGCCGCAAGCTTGGTGGTGGCCTCGAAACGCGTGACCGATGAGCGACGGGTCAACGATCCCAACAACGACACAACAGAAACCTGCTTACACGCAATGGGATCAATCTGATCCACCAGCTCTTTCAACGTGATGCCCCAACCTAAACCGATGGTCATTCCGTTCTGGATATGACGGCGTACCACCTCGCCAGCCGCGCCACCTAACTGGTGGGCAAGTTGCACCTCGTCGGCGGCATGGCAAAGACACACATCAGACGCATTCAACCGATAGCGTTCTACCAGTGCATCCGCCAGCTCGATATTTTCCAGCAACGGGCTGTTGATCTTGATGCTGACGATGCCGCGGCTGCGCGCCTCGGCGAGCAGCCGTATCACTCGCGCTCGACCGATGCCAATCAGGTTGGCGATGTCCTGCTGAGTCATGCCCAGCTCGTAGTAGCATCGCGCCACCCTGACCGCCAGCTGCTCCGGCCAGTCGTCACCGGCAATCTGTGCCGAGGTGCGCTTGTGCTCGCTACCGGACACAGTCACACCCGCGATTGCCAGACACATTCTATCTGCGCGTCAGACAACACCAACAGGCGGACAAGGGTCGATTGAAAATGTTCATGATCAGGCATAGCCACCTACTGTATCGCCAAATTTTGCAGTGCGGTAAGAAAAGCGAATGCAACCGTTCTCAATCTGACCCACAGTCTGATTCATCTCAACCGCTCGAACAATTGTTTGACAACAATAACAATTGTCTTGTCAACTGGCAAACACTGTGGCACGATCGTGATCAATGACGCGCACGCTACTACAGATTGATGGCTTTACTGTTGGCTCGCAACGCTTCGTGAATACGGTGCGGAAGAGCTGGCGTACGAGTGGAAATTCTGTCGAGCACCCTGCCATGAAGAAGACAGCCCGATGAGTGACTCCCCCGTCAAAACACCGGCCGACAGGTCTCATGCCAGCAGCACGTACATCGTGCGCGCTCCCAAGTTCATGCTCTCTGATCATGCCCTGCCCTGGCTTGCACCGATGCTGGCGATTCTGCTGGTGTTTGCGCTTTACCCCTTCTTTTATAACGTCTGGCTGAGCTTTCACGAGTTCGTACCCCGCAAACGCACGCTGGAATTCGTCGGCACCGAAAACTGGCAAAAGCTTTTTGCCGATTCCAGAATGTGGGGAGCCTTGGGGATAACACTGCTCTACACCGGGTTCTGTCTGATCGTTCAATTGATCCTGGGTCTGGGCATCGCGCTACTGCTTGACTCGGACGATCCAGGCTTCGGTTTTTTGCGCGGCGTGCTGACGCTAACGCTGGTAATCCCACCGGCCATCACCGGCATGATGTTCCTGTTGCTGGAGGATGCACAGTTCGGGGTGTTTACGTACGCCCTGCAACAACTGGGCGTGCTGGGCACCTCCCCGATACTGGGGAACACCTCCACGGCATTACTGGGGGTCATGGTTGCCGACATCTGGCAATGGACGCCTTTCATGGTGTTGATCTTTCTGGCCGGTTTGCGTGCCATGCCCACGGAGCCTTTTGAATCCGCAGTTATTGATGGGGCGTCCAGCTGGCAGATATTCATGCGCCTGACGCTTCCGATGCTTGGCAAGGTCATCGCCATCGCCGTGTTGATTCGCGGAATCGACCTGTTTCGCACCTTTGACTATGTGTACGTAATGACCTCCGGTGGCCCGGGCACATCCACGTACACCTTGAGCTTGTATGCGTGGCAACAGACGTTCAGCTTTATCAAATGGGGCTACGGAGCCACCATCAGTCTGTTCTCATTGTTGGTTATTCTTGTGGTGGCCAATGTGTTCGTCGCCATGACCAAACTGCGCTGGTAACTTGTTGAGACCCTCATGTTGACACTCAGCCCAACACAACGAGTACTTCGTGCGCTGGCCGCCTGGCTGGTGGTAGCCATTTTCGCGTTCCCCATCTATTACTGGTTCACGATCGCCTTCCGGGTTGAGCGGGAAATTTTCGAGATACCGCCCCTGATCTTCGACTGGACGTTCAGCGGCAAGTCGTTTGAAGAAGTGTTTGGCATCTCGTTCGGCTATGACAGCAGCCAGACCACCCTGGCTGGTGGTGGTAACTTCTACATGATGCCTCGCCTGTGGGATAGCATCGTTGTGGCGGTATGTTCTACTGCACTGGCGATCAGTATCGCCACTTTTGCTTCTTATGCATTGTCGCGAATGCGCTTCGCTGGCCAGCACCACTTTGTATTCTGGATACTGTCCACGCGCATGATGCCGCCGGTTGCTGTGGCAATCCCCATGTTCTTTATCTACAAGCAGTTTGGATTACTGGATACCTACACGGGCATCATCCTGGTACACGCACTGATGAACCTGCCACTCGCCGTGCTGTTGCTAAAGAGCTTTTTCGATGACATCCCCATGGAGATTGACGAAGCAGCATTGATAGATGGTGCATCACGTTGGCTGATCTTTCGCAAGATCGTGGCTCCCATGGCCATCGGTGGCATAGCGGCGACGGCCGTGCTGTGTTTCATTTTCAGCTGGACCGAATTCCTGTTTGTACTTACGCTGACTCAAACGAGCTTGAAAACCGTGCCTGTGGTGGCTTCAACGTTTGTCACGTCCACTGGTACCGCGTGGGGCAACATGGCAGCACTGGGTGTGGGCGCAATGGTGCCGGCCTTTATTTTCATTTTGATGGTTCAGAAAAATCTGGTTCGCGGTTTGACACTGGGGTCGCTAAAGCAGTAGCCCGATGTCTGCAACTGACTACCTGCGGCTTACGCGACAAGAGCCGTGTTGATAGACCAACGTTCCCGCTGGAGGGATACGCAACACTAGAGGAGATCGACTAACACCATGAGATTCAATCACAACAATCGAAAACGCTATATAGCGTCAATAACCGACAAGTTTGTCAAAGGTCAGATGGATCGGCGAACGTTCATGCGTTCAGCGGCGAAACTGGGGCTCGGTGTGGGCGCACTGGGAGCGGCCAGCATGTTGCCACCGGGTGGCCGTGGCGGCTTTATCTCTGAAGCACGTGCACAGGACATCGTGCAGGATCCGGACATGATGGCGTGGCTCAAGGATGTGGGCAAGCAGTTCGCTGGCCAGACCGTGCGGTTGGCTACTGAGTCCACCCCACCGTCCAATGCCATCAACTCGGCACTGAAGCCTTTCTTTGAGGAAGCCACCGGTATCAAGGTAGAGATTGAAGTGTTGCCACTGGAGCAGGTTCTGCAGAAGCTTACGCTGGACGTTGCCTCGGGCCTCGGTACTTACGACTTGTAT
>CALLPU010000012.1 GCA_938016235.1 uncultured Granulosicoccus sp.
TGGAAATGGGCATGTCCGTTGTACAGCTGCCTGGCGGTGAAATTCAGCCAGCCATGAAATCGGGCCTGATTGACGCGGCCGAATTCAACAACCCGACGTCGGATCGCGACTTCGGCATGCAGGACGTCTCCAAGCACTATCACCTGGCGAGCTTCCATCAGTCTCAGGAATTCTTTGAAGTCTCTTTCAACAAGAAGAAATACGACAACCTGGCACCGGAGCTACAAGCCATTCTCAAGTACGCTTCAGAGGCAGAGAACTCCAACTTCTACTGGCACAACACCAAGCGTTACGCCGGTGATCTGACCACACTGCGCGATGAGCAAGGCGTTAATGTTTACCGTACTCCGGATTCTGTCATGGCAGAACAGCTCAAAGCCTGGGACATCGTGGTAGAGCGCATGTCTGGCCAGGATGAGTTCTTCGCCAAGGTTATCGAGTCTCAGAAAGCCTATGCCAAAGAGGTCATGGGCTACCTGAACCTCAACCAACCGGATTACAAGCTCGCTTATGGTCACCACTTCGGTTGATCTAACCAGAAAAGTAGTAAAGTAAATGGTACCCAACGGGGGTCGCATTGCGGCTCCCGTTCTTGTTTTAACCGTCACCACTGGACGTTAACGTCATGCCGCAAAACACACAGGTGAGCCAATGACTAAGGTCATTCATGCCATCGAAGGCTTGAGTATCTGGGTGGGTCGTGCCTTCGGATGGTGCATCCTGATCTTGACGTTGTCGGTCACTTACGAAGTGTTCGTGCGTTACGTACTCAACAGCCCGACTGTCTGGGCCTTTGACATGATGGTGCAAATGTATGGCGCTCTGTTTCTGATGGCAGGGCCTTATGCCCTGGCGCAGGATGGTCATGTGCGGGCGGATGTCGTCTATCGACTGTTCCCGGTGCGTGTGCAAGCATCACTAGACTTCTTCCTGTACCTGATTTTCTTCTTTCCCGGCATGTTGGCGCTATTCTGGTACGGCGCTGAGATTGCCTCCGACTCCTGGCGCTACAAGGAGGTCAGCTGGAACAGCCCGGCACGGATACAGGTGTACTTTTTCAAGACACTGATACCACTGGCCGGAGGACTACTCATCATTCAAGGGCTTGCCGAGCTGATGCGATGCTGGATCGCCATCCGAACTGGCGTCTGGACGCAGCGATTGCAGGATGTGCATGAAACAGAAAATCTGCTCATGGAAGATCCTGTACAGATGCCGCATGTTGAAGGCGCGTCTTCAGCAGTACAGAAGAACCTTTAGCCGCCACTCTTTATAAGCCCGTTTGCCCTTTCCCAGCTCCCACCTGATAGATACGCACCCATGACGAATCCTGAAGTCGCCATTCTGATGCTCTCTCTGTTCATCGTGCTGGTGTTGCTCGGTTTTCCGATCGCCTTCACGCTGCTCGCCATGGGAACAGCGTTCGGTTATTACGCCTATTACACCGAGGGCTCTGTCACTGTTTTCAGCGAGATTTTTGATAACCAGATTTTTTACCTGGTGAATCAGAACACTTACTCCGTGATGGAAAACGACACGCTGGTGGCTATACCCTTGTTCTTGTTCATGGGCTACGTCGTCGAACGGGCCAACATCGTCAATCGTCTGTTTTCATCGCTGAACATGGCGGCCAGGAACCTACCGGGCTCCATGGCAATAGCCGCGCTTCTGACCTGTGCTGTTTTCTCGACGGCCAGCGGCATTGTCGGTGCGGTGGTTACGCTGATGGGCTTGCTGGCTTACCCGGCCATGGCCGACGCAAACTACCGTAAGGACTTTGCGGCCGGCGTCATCTGCGCCGGTGGTACGTTGGGCATACTCATCCCACCCTCTATCATGCTCATCGTCTATGCAGCCATCGCCGAGCTATCTCCGTTGAGGCTCTATGCTGCCGCGGTCATACCCGGGCTGCTACTCGCTGGCTTATACATCGTGTATGTCATCATCCGGGTGTGGATCAACCCGGCCATTGCCCCAAAACCTGACATGAAAGATGCGCCGTCAATCGGTCGCATCTGGTTCAATCTGATCACCTCATTCGTGCCTCTAACGTTGCTGATCATGCTGGTGCTCGGGTCCATTCTCGGCGGTTTGGCAACCCCTGCTGAAGCGGCTGCCATGGGCGCAATGGGAGGCCTGGTGCTCGCCGTGCTCTATCGATCGCTCTCGTGGGTCAAGGTCAAGGAATCGGTTTTTCTTACCGCCAAGTCAACGGCCATGGTGTGCTGGCTGTTCGTCGGTTCGTGGACTTTCGCTTCGGTGTTTTCATACCTGGGTGGGCACGACATCATCGAACATTGGGTACTGGCAATGGAACTGAAACCCTGGCAATTCCTGGTGATGGCACAGCTCATCATCTTCCTGCTGGGATGGCCACTGGAGTGGTCAGAGATTCTGATCATTTTCGTACCGATCTTCCTGCCCATGCTGGACACGTTCGGTGTCAACCCTTACTTCTTCGCCATGCTGGTTGCGCTCAACCTGCAAACCTCATTCCTGACCCCACCCATGGCCATGAGCGCGTACTACCTGAAAGGCGTGCTCAAGAATAAGATCGAACTGATGACCATATTCAGAGGCATCATGCCGTACCTGGGCATTGTCATATTCACGATGGTGATGATGTACGCCTTTCCGGGAATAGCACTGTGGTTGCCGGATGTCCTGTTTGGTGAGTATGTGCAGTAGATGACCAGCACGCCGTCAGAAGGGCCAGACATTGATCACAGCGCGCTGGGTGCCATTCACCGAATGAGCGAAGGATCGCTGAGTGCAGAAGCACTCAGCGACAGTTGCCTGAAACACATTGACGCCACCGATGAATCGCTGGGTGCCTGGGTACATGTGGACCCACCCGCGGTCATGGAGCAAGCCAAGGCAGCGGACGAACGGCGTCGCCATGGTCAGCCGCTCGGTTCTCTGCACGGCATTCCGGTCGGCCTGAAAGATATTATTGACACGGCTGACGCTCCCACCTGCAGAGGCACCCCCATCTATGCGGATCGCCAACCCGATAACAATGCGGCAGTGGTTGACCGTCTACTGGAAGCCGGAGCCGTCATCCTTGGTAAAACGGTAACAACCGAGCTTGCCTGGATGCACCAGAGCACTACCCGCAACGCTGTAAACCGTGAGTACAGCCCGGGCGGATCAAGCAGCGGTTCAGCTGCCGCCGTCGGTGCTGGCCAGGTACCCCTCGCAATCGGCACACAAACCGGTGGCTCCGTAATCCGGCCGGCGTCCTACAACGGCGTGTTCGGCCTGAAGCCATCGCGCGGCCTGATCTCGCGCCGGGGTGTGTTACAGACCTCGCCCACACTGGATCAGGTTGGCGTGTTCGGCAATCACGCCGCCGATGTGTGCGCGCTGGTAGATGCGCTGACAGGCTACGATGCAGCTGACCCGCTGACTCGCGCCCTGCCTTCACCTGCGCTGCTCGACGGATACCGATCTGATGTGCTCGTCAATCCCTCATTTGCCTGGATAGACATGCCGTTTGCCGATCGCTACTCAGCATCACTCAATGCCGGTATCGATGAGCT
>CALLPU010000013.1 GCA_938016235.1 uncultured Granulosicoccus sp.
ATTCTTCCAGAACTCCTTACCAGAACATGCCATTGGAAAAATGCTAGAAAGCTATGGGGCATTTCAGGGCGAGGGCGCAGAGCTTGATGCACGTACGCGAGAGCTGATCGCGTTAGGCGTAGCGGCTCAAATACCTTGTACTTATTGTGTGTACGCTCACCGGAACAATGCATTGAAAGCCGGTGCCAGTGAAGCTGAAGTCAGAGAAGCGGTTGCGGCAGGCGCCTACGTCAGATTCTGGAGCGCCATGTTTCAGGGGGCTGAAATTGATCTGGAAGCTTTCAAGACCGAACATGACAAGATTCGGGAAAGCCGCTAATACCTGCCGAAATGTCCACTTGCTCAACCGTGTCGACGGGTTCGGTATTGCCCAAGACTTTTTAGAGTTGCCGACGACAATTGAGGGGTGCCGCTGTATTCCAATCCCATCAACATGCTATCGGGCGGTTATCTCCACCTGCAGTGAATTGAAGCGGGCATCATTCGAAGCCCACTTCTTTTAACGACGTGATCAGTCGCTGCGTCACCTCCTCACTGACAAACAGTTCCAGATGACTGAATCCCTCTGCAGTCATGAAGGGATGTTGCCGCCTCACTACCGCAGCTGCGGCCTCCGCCGATTCGATGTCACCTGCCTCGACGGAAGCCGCAGCCAGAATGATGTGATTGAACAGCGTATCAGGCGCAGTTTCCATCATTCTTTTAATCACAGCGACCGCGTCAACCGGCCTTCCAGCAACATAGTATGCCGTGCTCAGATGGGATAATCCCAACGTTGAGCCCGGATCGTATCGCTGCACGTATTCAAGATGATCTATCGCCTCAGTTGCTTTGCCGCTCCAAAGATGTACCAGTCCCTGCAACTCATGCAGTGACGGATCGCTGGGATTGAACACAAAAGCACGATCGATATATTCCTGGGCTTTTTCGGTAGCACCAATCCTCACGTGCAGCAATGCCAGAAAACCCAGCGTACGCGCACTGGCTCCACTGATTTCCATGGCCAGCTTTCCCAGCACCATCGCTTTCTCTGCGGATTGATCCGGCCATTCTGTCCAGCCGAACAGTGCATCCTCCAGATAGGTCTCTCCAAGCCTGATGTAGGCATCTGTGTAGGTTGGGTCCAGCTCAATCGCCTGTGCGAAGTATTCTCTTGCAGACAGATTGCCTTCTCTGGTTCTCTTGCGTTGCTCGCTACGCCCCAGCAAAGACAACTGATATGCCTCAATGTTGCTGGTGGGAAGCTGCTGACTGAGCTGCGTCTCTACCTGTGTGAGCTTGACCGACAACGTAGTGACAATCTGCTCTGCAATCCTGTCCTGTACAAGAAAAACATCCTGCAACGACTCATCGTAACGCTCCGACCACAGTAGCCTGGCATCGCTGGCATCGGTGAGCTGTACCGCAACCCGCACGCGATCATCGCCTTGACGAACAGAGCCTGATAGCAGGTACTCCACACCATATTCGGCGGCCACGGCATTGAGACGCTCCTCCTTGACTGCATGGCTCGACACCGCACGCCAGGAAACCAACCTGAGTTCTGAGAAACGGCTCAGCAGCGCAATGATGTCCTCGGTAATGCCCTCAGTGAAATAATTTTCCTCCGCAGCCCCCCCGACATTCTCGAACGGCAACACGGCGAGCATGGGTCCACGCCTATGAAACGCGTTTTCAGCCAGGTCACTGTCCTGAGCTCTATTCCCCAGTAGCAGTGCGGTTATCAGCACAACCACTCCGACAGCGCCGATAAACAGGATCCTCCATGATCGTGCCAACCGGTTCTTCGTCATCGCCGGTGCAGCGCCTGCATCAGTGCGATAAGTTTGCGCCTTACTGTCCAACACCGCTTGCTCGGCCACTGGCAAATCAATCAACCCAATGATCGGTTTACCTGATTTTGTTACTCCGGGTACCAGACGATAGCCAACCCGCGGGACCGTCTGCAGCTGAGATCGGTGCTCCTGACTCAGCACTCGCCGAATATCCGCTATGCACTGTGTCACCGAATCATCTGTCACTGCGATGCCATTCCAGACCGCGTCCAGAATGTCCTGCTTGGATACCATCTGGTTTGCATGCCGCAGCAACAGCACTAGCACTTCCAGAGACTGAGGGCGCAGTTTTATCGTTGAACGATCAGGCCCTATCAGTGCATAGCGGGACACATCAAAATAGAACACAGGGCGCTCATCACTATCCGCAGGCTCACATCCAATTTCCTTTGAGCTGACATTCATGACTGACGCAATGCCTGGACCTCGGAATTGCCTGGACCGGGAAGTGCGGATGCGGTGTTCAGCGCCCTTTCAGTAGCGGCTTTAATCGATCCCACACCAGATCGGCTTCTTCAATGATCGGTTTTGGATTCGATGCCATTGCGTCCGGTGCATCCACGCTGTAGTTCAGGAAAAGTTCGCCGTCGACGATCAGCCACGCGTGTGGATCAATCGATGCCTTCCGACCAAGCTTCATTCCCTGAGCGCAATAACCGCCAAATTGTGGTGCGTACAACGCTGGATCAGCCGCAAACAAATCAAGATGCTCCTGTGAAACAAACCGCCAACGTGCATCCTGCCAGGTATGTTCGAACTGTTTCTTTCCTTCGACGGCTGATCTCATCGTAAAGTAGGCAACCGGGTCATACCCTTTTATGGCGATTGATCGCCAATTCTTGTTGATGCTCTGATCAGAAGCGTAAGCTGACAGGCTGATGAAAACAAACAGCAGAACTGCAGACATCACAGTCAAAGGCAGGCGGATAAGCGCGTCCGCAGTGGGTGGCATGCGGCGCAGCGGCGGAGTCAAATTGCCGGCAGTCAACGATGTGAACGGGCAATACTGCCGGAGCCTGATATCAGACAATTTCATCGCGTACCTTCCTGTTCGGATGACGGGTAGAACGGGGTGCTGTTGCCAGACTCTACCCTACTGCTGACCCACGATAGCTGTCAACTGCGAGGCCGAACCGGAGGCCATCCAAACCGTTCGGATCACCGATTACTTGCTTTTCCCCCACCAGGTTCTGCTCAGCGACGCACCACCCGCAAACGACCCCGCGCCAAGTTCATCCTGTATGCGCAGGCATTCGTTCCACTTCGCCATGCGTTCAGAACGCTGGAACGACCCCACCTTCAACTGCTTGCTGCCCAACCCGGTTGCCAGATGACTGATGCAGACATCCTCGCTTTCACCCGAACGGGCCGAAATCACTGTTCCCCATCCGCCTGACGTTGCCTTATTGAATGCCTCGATCGCCTCACTGACAGTACCCACCTGATTGGGCTTTATCAAAACTGCATTGCAGGCTCCATCGTCAATGGCCTGCTCAACAAGCGCCGCCCGGGTCACCAGGTAATCATCACCAATGATCTGTACACGATCCCCGAAACGTCGCGTAAATTCAATCATGGCTTCAGCATCATCTTCACCCACCGGATCTTCAATGGACACAATAGGGTAATCGTTTAGCCATTTGCCCAGCAGTTCAATCAGGTTGTCCGACGTCAATTCGCGATCATCCAGCGCCAGCTGGTACTTGCCGTTGTTACCCAGTTCGGACGCTGCAATATCAAGCGATATCACTACCCGTTCACCCGGTTTTTCACCTGCCAGCTCAATCGCTGCAATCAACGTCTCCAGGGCTTGCTCGTTACTGTCAAACAGTGGCCACCAGCCACCTTCATCTGCTACGCCAGCCGCACAACCGCGTGCAGACATGATGTCTCCAGCAGCGAAATAGACTTCACTGGTCACTTCCATGACTTCATCAAAGCTGGTTGCCCCCGGCACCATGATCATGAAGTCCTGTATGTCGACACGTCTGCCCGCATGGGCACCGCCACCGAATATCTGAATCTCCGGAAGCGGCAGGCTGGGTGCTCTTTTGTAATAGTCTGCCACGTGACGCCATAGCGACTTCCCTGCCTGTTCAGCGGCGGCGTGCAACACAGCCAAGGATGTCGCCACAGTTGCATTACCACCCAACAGATTTTTCGTTGGCGACGGATCCAGTGAGAGTATGGCCTGATCAACGGCCTCTTGATTCCTCACATCCATACCAGACAACGCCTGTGCAATCGGCCCATTTATATTGGCCAGCGCCTGCGACACGTTCTTGCCACGCAGTGCACTATCAGTATCGCGTAAATCCATCGCTTCTCGCCTGCCCCGGGATGCACCAGCCGGCGCAATAGCTCGCCCACTGGCACCTGAGCGCAACACGACATCCACTTCCACGGTGGGGTTTCCACGCGAATCCCACACACGTCGTCCCTTCAGCGATTTGATTTGTGTCAAGGCAAGACGTCCTCCAACAGTGCATCGATGCACTGTAACAGCTCGTCTACGCAACTAACGGGTGATTTGATCAAACGCAGCGCTATGCGGCGAGCGGTGTCCCGCTCTGATGGCTTCAGATAATCCACAGGTGACTTGCCATCAACTCGCGCGAGCAATAACGCAGGCAGTAACCGGCACGTTCGGGCTTCTACCGTTCCCTTTGCCTCCCAGATGATAAACGGGCTATAGCAGCTCCAAAGCTGCCGTATGTTCTGCCAGTACCGTACTTGCGAGCCCGGTAAATGAATCGCTTTCAGAACCAGATGGTTCAGGCAGAAGGCAATATCGAAACAAGCATCACCCAGCGTGGCACACTCGGCATCCAGTACAACAGCCCTGTTGTGACGAAAGAAAATATTCTTTGGACTCACGTCACCGTGGACAAGTACCTGCCTGCTCTCATGCAGTTGCGCTGCCAGCACTTGCAACTCGTTGGCAACCTCGCCATGAGAAGCGGCGGCGTGCAGAAGATAAGGCTCGATTCGCAACGCCATGAAATCGGCTGAGTTCTGAAAGGGCCTGGTATCGAAGTCTGAGTCGGTTGATGCGGCCTGAATACGACCAATCAGCTCGCCAACATGCCCTGCCTCACCCTGGTCTGCTGCGTTGCTCAACAGCGCGTTTTTCCAAAGGTAGATACCGTTGTCATCCAGAAACTCCATGGCAAACCCATGATGATGTGCAGATCTACCCAGCAGTTTGATGGCGCTGTGGGGCGCTATGTCAGCAGCAACCTCGAGCCACGCGTATTCTGCAGCATTACGGTGCACTGGGGCGTACCAGTCGGCTTGCACTCGTAGTTTGGGTAACGCAAACTTGACGCAGATGTCATTGCCATCGACACTGACGCGGACGATGTCGCTGGCAACGCCACCGGTCAGTCGGCAGAATTCCAGACTGTTGTCTGTGGCAATCAAACCAAGTTCTGTCAGCAGGCTTCTGCATCTCTGCTCCAGTGCTGCGTGCATGTCACTCCTATAGTCAAACAGCGTCGGCAACGGGCTGTGGCGTTTGCACGATTACATCATCAATTCCTGAAATGACCAACGGGGAATTCGGGATTTTCCTGATCCACCAGGTCTTTGAACAGCAATAGGCGTGATGAACAAGATTGCCAAACGCGCAGCATGGCGATACCCTTTCGCAAGGACTGCTCGCCACGCTCTCGGCTGGGCGTTACGGCGATGCACCCATGATCCCATTGCGCAAGTTGGCTCATGCGCCCATCTACTCGAGGTTTTTGAATGAAATTGCTGACCAAGCTCGCTAGTACGCTCACGGCCACTCTGTTGCTGGCGACAGGGGCGCAGGCCGAAACCAAATGGGTCATGGCTTCTGGCTACCCTGAAGACAGTTTTTTCACCAAGAACATTCGCCAGTTCATTGAAGAGGTGGAAACCGCCAGTAACGGTGAGCTCAAGATTGACCTTCGCCCCAATGGGGAATTGATCAAGCTGGATGCCATACGCCGGGCCGTCCAATCAGGCCAGATTCAGATCGGACAAATTCGTTTTGGCGTCTATGGCAACGAAAGTGCCATGTACACTCTGGATAGTTATCCGAACGTTGCCGGTGACTACGAATCCTCCGTCCGCCTCATGGAGGCTCAGAAGCCGTGGTTTGATAAAGTGTTCGGCGAAGCCGGCATGCAGATTCTGTCGTACTCACCGTGGCCCGGTCAGGGTTTTTACACCAAGTTCCCGGTTACTGATGGCTCCGAATTTGATGGCGTCAAGCTGCGCATCTACTCAACAGCGACACAGAGAATGGGTGAACTGCTGGGTTTTCAGGCCACCATTCTGCCGTTTGCCGAAGTACCACAAGCCTTTTCAACTGGCCTGATTGACGCCTTGTTTACATCGGGACAAACCGGTAACGACATCCAGGCATGGGATTATGTCTCCCACTTTACTTACACAGGATCCATGCACAACAAGAACGGCATGATCATCAACAAACGCGCTCTGGGTGCTCTGGATGAGGAACTACAGGCCATCATCGTCGCCGCTGGCGAGAAAGCGACCACTCGAGCCTACGAGATGAGCAAAGTAGCGGGTGAAAAGAGTGTGCAGGTTCTCAAGGACAACGGCATGACAGTAACCAACGCCTCACCTGAACTCCTGGCACGACTGGCAGAAGTCGGTGAACAGATGATTGGGGAATGGAGTGCTGAAGCTTCTGAAGACGAATTGGCGGTATTGGAAGCGTACAAGGCCAGCGCGCAGTAACACAAAGCCATTCGCGGCCAGGTACTCTCCTGGCCGCACTGTTGGCCGGGCTTTGAACGATGCGTAATTTGATTCACACGCTCTACACCTTTTGCGGGTACGCTGCCGCCTTTTTTCTGGCCTCCATCGCCGGCGTTACCATTTTACAGATCGTTGCCCGACAGCTGAAGATTGCTATCGAGACCACGGAGATCGCCGGGTTCTGCCTCGCAGCAGCCACATTCCTGGGGCTTGCCTATACGTTCGTGAATGGCGGCCATGTAAGAATCAGCCTGGTATCGCAGTTCCTGCCGCAACGCGCTCACCGGCTGATAGAACTCTGGTGCTGCGCCATCGGTATGTTGATCACCGGTTGGTCTGCCTGGCAGATGACGCATTACACGTGGCAAACGCTACAGTATGGAGATCTCAGCCCTGGCATGGTCGCCATGCCGCTCTGGATCCCTCAAGCGGGTGTCTGTTTTGGGCTGATCATGCTGTTTGTTGCCATGGTTGAGCAGGCTTCCCTGATCTGGGCAGGACAATCTGCTGCCTATGAGACCAACGTGGACGGATCAGCCGAGTAATCCTCATGGACAGTATTGCCCTAGCCACACTTGTGCTCATTATTTCCCTGTTGGTGCTGCTCGGTTCCGGCGTGTGGATTGCGCTGTCTCTGCTAAGCGCAGCGTTAATCATTTTCACGTTTTTCGCACCACTCGATCCCGGATCCATCATGTCATCAACCATGTGGGATGCCAGCTGGGGCTGGGCGTTAACGGCATTGCCACTGTTTGTCTGGATGGGCGAAATTCTGATGCGTTCCGGACTTTCATCCAGCCTGTTCCGAGGACTGTCACCGTGGGTTGCCGGGCTCCCGGGTGGTCTGATGCACGTCAATGTCATCGGCTGCGGAGTCATGGCCGCCGTCTCTGGCTCATCGGCCGTCACCTGCGCTACCGTGGGTCGAATGAGTATCCCCGAGCTGACCAAACGCCACTATGACCATCGCATGATGATCGGTTCACTGGCAGGCGCTGGCACTTTCGGGCTCCTCATTCCACCGTCGATCATCATGATCGTCTACGGCGTTGTGGCTCAACAATCCGTGGCGCGGCTTTTTATCGCCGGCATTCTTCCAGGCTTACTGTTGATTCTTCTGTTTTCAGGCTACATCGCGCTGTGGTCAGCTTTGAACCCGGACAAGCAAGGCGATTTGCCAGAGCGCCAAAGCCTGTTGCAAAAAATCAAGGCGTCACGTGACCTGCTACCGGTAGTGACGTTAATCGCAGCGATTATTGGATCGATATACGGGGGGCTGGCGACACCCACCGAAGCAGCGTCCATCGGCATTGTCGGCGCACTGCTGCTATCACTGATCAATGGCACGTTAAGCCGCACGATGTTTGTTGAGAGCCTGTTGTCGGCTACTCGTATCTCATGCATGATTTCCTTCATCATTGCCTGCGCTGCGTGTCTGTCTATCGCCGTAGGGTTTGCCGATATTCCTCGCGCAGCAGCATCGTGGGTAGAGACGTTTGATCTGTCAGCCACCGGATTGATTATTGTCCTGACGTTTTTCTTCCTGATACTCGGTTGCTTCCTGGAGGGCATCTCCATACTGGTGCTGTCCAGTTCCGTTGTGCTACCCATGATTCAAGCAGCGGGCATCGATCCCATCTGGTTCGGTATCTATGCGGTGATAGTGATCGAGTGTGCTCAGATCACTCCACCCGTGGGCTTTAACCTCATTGTGCTCAAGTCAATGACTGGTCGCGGGGTTGGTGAGATTGCAGCAGCCACGTTCCCGTTCCTGTTTTTACTGCTGTTTGCCATCGTTTTGATTGTACTGTTCCCACAGATAGTGACGTTTCTTCCCGACTTGATGCTGAATCGCTAATGGCAATCAGAGTAGTGAAAAAACACTAATGAACTCACAGGAAACCGCTAGCAACAGACTCGATGCGTTGATCATTGGTGCAGGTTTTTCCGGGCTGTATCAGCTTCATTGCTTACGCGATAAGCAAGGCTTGAACGCAAGAGTTCTGGAAGCCGGTGAAGGTGTAGGGGGTACGTGGTACTGGAATCGTTATCCAGGCGCCCGCTGCGACTCTGAAAGCCATGTTTACTGCTACACGTTTTCAAAAGAGCTGACAGAAGATTGGAACTGGTCAGAACGCTACCCGGGTGCGGCTGAAATCGTCAGCTATCTGAACCACGTTGCAGATCGATTTGATCTACGTCGCAGCATAGACTTTGGCTCGCGTGTGGTATCAGCACAATTCAGTGAATCAGACAACGGTTGGTGTGTTGAGGACCATACCGGCCAACGTCATTATGCTCAGTTTCTAATTACCGCCGTAGGCTGCTTGTCGAGCGCTAACGTTCCGGACATTGAAGGGCTGGGTGATTTTGCAGGGGCCTGGTACCACACAGGACAGTGGCCGCATGAGGGAGTGGACTTTGCAGGAAAGCGTGTAGGACAGATAGGCACGGGGTCTACCGGGATTCAGGCAGCGCCAGTCATTGCCAGCACTGCAAAACACCTGAGCGTTTTCCAACGAACTGCCAATTACAGTGTGCCTGCCCGCAACCATGTACTCACACCTGATCAGCGAAGTGATCACAAGCGCGATGCCGATGCAATCAGGCAATTGACGCGCAGCAACAGCAACGGCCATGGTTGGCGTATCAGCGATAGACGGGCATTGGATACACGTGATGCAGAACGTCAGGCAATTTATGAAAAAGCCTGGACCACCGGGGGGCTGAAGTTTCGATCTGCCTTCTCGGATCTCCTGAGCAGTAAACAGGCAAATGATACTGCCGCTGCCTTCATTCAAGGCAAAATTCGCAACCTGGTGAAGGATCCTGTTACGGCAGCGTCGCTTGCTGACATTGATCATCCGTATGCGGCCAAGCGTCCGCCTATCGATACGCAATACTTCGAAACCTTCAATCAGGACAACGTAACGCTGGTTGATCTCAGGAAAACACCCCTGTTACGAGTCAGCGAGAACGGTTTGGTATGCCGGGCGTCGAACAGCGAGGGTCATGCAGTCGAACAGGAGTACAACCTCGACATCCTGGTATTTGCTACCGGCTACGATGCCATCACGGGTACCTTGCTGCGCCTGGATATTCGGGGTCGTCATGGCGTGACACTCAAACAGGCCTGGTCTTCAGGGCCGAGGAATCACCTGGGATTGCAAGTGGCCCAGTTTCCGAATCTGTTCATGATAACGGGCCCCGGCAGCCCATCTGTGCTGACCAATATGCCTGCCGCTATCGAACAGCATGTCGAGTGGATCAGCAACTGCATCGCCTACATGAAACACCACAACTACACACTCATTGAAAGTCCGGAGACATCCGTTGATTCCTGGGTCAACCAGACCAATGCCGAGGCCAACAAGACATTACTCCCAACCGTAAAACACTCCTGGTATCTGGGCGCGAACATTCCCGGTAAGCCGCGTATGTTCATGCCCTACGCAGGCGGGCTCGATCGGTATCGGGATATCTGTAACCAGGTAGCTATCGAGAACTACCAGGGTTTCGAGTTCTCGTGAATCAACGCAATTCACTAGTTTGGGGGATAGTCCGTATCGGCAGAGCGATGTAGTTTCTGAATCTCGCTATCGAGACTACAGGAACCCACTCATGACACTATCCCTCAAACCATCGTCCACCACACTCATGTTGATTGCTGGCTGCGTGTTCGTCATAAACGCATTATCTGCCAGCCCTGCCCTGGCAGGTTGTAGCCCAAAATGCGCCACTGGTGAAACCTGTCGTTATGAGGCTGCCGGTGGAAAATACTACTGCGAGATCAGCAAGTCCGCTCGGAAAGGTGCGCTGGGCGGTAAGTTGAAACAGATGCAAGTGGAGGGTTCTGGTCTGCGAACGGACAGAGGCGATTCGCCGCTCAAATAGACGCCTGGAAATTGCATTGCTTCTTGCGGTAGTCGCTCCGAACAATCTGCTGAGCTCGCAAACGAACACATCGCTAATCAAACATGTCGGGATTGGCTGCCACAACCTGATCGTAGACAGGTTGGAAGTGCAGCCAACCCAGGTAATCACTGCCCACGTGCTCCGCTGAATGACGCGCTGCAGCTTCATCCATCAGCTCGGGTTTGCTGGAAGATGACTCGATGAGAAACTGAACCTGGCAACACCGGTCCATTGCAATAAACCAGAAAATCGCATCATCCACTGAGTGCCTGCTCGCTGTCAGAATACCGTGGTTCTTGTGTAGCACCGCGCGGTTGCTGGCAAACGCATTGACCACACCCTGACCCTGGTCGGTGAATACGGTAACCGCTCCGCCGTCATCACTGACCACAGCATGGTTTTCAAAAAAACAGGCAGCGTCCTGATTGTAGGGCTCTATCGGCCTGCCGGTGGAACACCACGCCGTACCGTGGGGTGTATGGGCGTGGCACATGGCCACGATATCCGGATGCGCTTCATGGACAGACGCGTGTACCACAAAACCAGCTCGGTTGATCGCGTGACGACCTTCCACCACACGCCCCTCATGATCAGCCAGAATCAGGTTCGACAGGGACACCTGAGAAAAGTGAACCGCCATCGGATTGGTCCAGTACAGGTTGGGATGCTCAGGATCACGCACTGAGATGTGCCCTGCCATACCATAATCAAACTGGTGCATTGCAAAAGCACGGCAGCCAGCTACCAGCCTCTGCTTACGGTGTTCTCGCTCCTCTGCAATACCGGAAAACTCTGGCAACTGAGGGAATATCAAGCCCGCCTGTTCGGGCTGATAGATAGAAACTCGTTCGCCCAGATCATTGCTCTGTGCTGACCGGGCCTGCGTGGCGTTTGCTGTTGGCATACTGTGTCATCGCTCCTTGTGTGATGCATCTGCTTACTTGAAGGTACCCAAGTCCATAATACGATAGCCCGCAGGATAGGTTGGCCGCTGACGTTCAGTGATCAGGCGTGGGCGCCGTCGACCCGGCAACCAACGCAGCAGATGAGCTCGAGCACGCAAGCCACCAATCAACAGTTTCTCCAGCCATGCTGGTGGGTCCGCGAACCCCATAGCCTTTCTCAAGGGTGGATCGCAGAGCGCATGCACTGCTGGCCGAGCAACACGGACCAGCCCCTTGGGCAAATAGAATGAGAGAAGCAGATCGCGTGTGAGGGATCCAATTTCCTGGTTGGACGCTGCATAGCGAAATCGGCTGGCCTCATAGCGCCGATTGAATGAATCCATTGCCGCGTAGCTTTCGGGAATACTGTGGATACCCATCTTTGTACCCAGGGAGCGATAGTAGAGAAAGCTGGCTTCCCTCTCTGCTGGCGTCATGGGGCGCTTGCCAAATCGCGCCAGCCAGCGGACGGGCTCAACGATAAACGTGGATAGCACGTACAGCATATCGTTGTTGGAGATTCGGTAACGCCCGTGCATATCATTGATGCGAGAGATGGACGCTTGACCACGGTCGCTGTCCTGGCCATTTTCGCTGATCTCCGACAATAGCAATTCAGTGTCGTCATAGCGCTTTCGGGTGCGGTCACGAAATTCGCCAGTGCTGGCCAGCAAGCCTGAAATGGAAGGCACTGCATAGGTTCGGAAGAGGGCAAACTCCAACGCCTTTTCAATATCCCATGAAAACTCGCAGGCGCTCAAGAGAAAGTAGATTCTCTCGTACTCAACCTGCGGATCCAGCCTTTCAATCTCGTCAGACCAGCGAGACATAGTGGATTTTTCTAGACACTGACGCGGTGATAATGCATCAGTGGCCCGAGCGCAGCAACCTGATCAGATTTTCCAGTGCGGCAACGAGCCCTGCGAATGTCGCGTCGATACGTCAGGGCAATTCCCGGGGCTCTCAGTATTTCCCACTCAGGCTGTGAGCGGGAGCTGGTATCGGTAGCTGTCCACGTTGCCACAGGCTGGGCAGGTGACCTCTGCCTGTACGCCTCTGTTTATCTGGCCAGTTGCATGACCGCGGGTAGCGTGCCAGTGGTTGCCACAATCACAGGAAACGTCCATCTCGGTTGGCAGCCCGCTTAACGATGCCCTTGGCACTCGGCAATGTCGGCTGTCTGACTTCTTGGTCGTCCAGTTTATATTGTAAAATTTCACAACTTGCGTCTTCCCTAATAAATAAACCGTTTGCGCTAGTCTGCGACGTGGCTGCCTCGTTGCCTTTGCCATTGCAAATTTCGCAACAACGCCGGTTTTCCGCTCATGCGCTGAGGAACCGGATGTTTTCATAACCGGTAAGGTTTGGCTATTCGTTTAAACTGACGGCACATAACGAATAAGCCGAAGTGTTATCCGTCCGTTAATGACAGCAGTTTGCATGAGTGCCTGCAGCGTTCCAACGTTATGGCCGGTGAACCTGTAGACACGCGTTCATCACAGGCGCCAATCATCACCGGTAACGGGAAGAAAATTGATCGAACGTCAGGGTGGTACGGTCGTTCAGGATATACAACAATTCCACCGAATCCGATTGATCACACTTGCGGGTGTCGCCGATGGTTGAGTATGCCCATGCCCACTGTGAGGCGTATCGGGAGTTGGACACCACTTTCATAAAGCGCTGGCACATGGCAGAGCTGGCAGGTTCCTGAAAATCTGCCGTGGCGTTGCCGCCCACATTGCCATTGGCGATAGGCACCCATGTGGCAGCAGATCTGACTAGTGCAAGATTGGCACTACTGGTTTGTTGTTGATTCCATGCTGTTGCGCCGGCACTGTGCTGAACCACCCGAATGCGTTTCAAGGCAGAACCTGCCACACCGCGAGATTGCAATACGCGCAACACTTCAGCTGTGAAATCGCTTGGGCCACCCTCGGCTATGTGTACTGTGCCGCCATTGCTCAATGTCGACTCCAGGCGGTCAGCAACAGTAATAACGGATGTTCCATCAAAACTTGTGGTTCCGCGGGTACCCGCCTTGGCGTTGATCCAGTCCGGAAACAGCGATTGAGTATGGGACTCGCTGCCCTCTGTCGGGTTTCGCCATTGATGGCCTTGAGTGGCACCCACAAGCACATGGTTCACGGTGGGGTGTGCATCCATTATCATCCTGTTGGCAACAATGGCCTGCATGTCATCCGTATCCGGCCCACTATCGTGAGCGATGACAATCAGATCTCCCGGTTGATACGTGGTGTTCATCACACCAGTGCCTTGTACGTTGTCGGTAGACGGGGAATTATCGCTTACCACAACAGGGGTGTTGACCTGAACCGGCTCGATATTGCCCTGCGGCTCGAGTGCAACCCAGTCGAGTATGTGCCCCTGCGATCGTCCGGATACGATAATCTCCACGGATCCTGCGCCGAACTCATACGTATTCAATTCACGAGAATGCGTACTGTTGCGCTCACCGATGGCATCGACCTGCCAGCTACCGTCGCGAGACATGTAAACCTTCAGCCACTCCTCACCCGGTGCCTTCAGCCAAAGATCGTTTGGTGGTTCCGCCGGGTCGGGACCAGCACCAGCTCTTGAGCGCATCGTGAAACGGTAAGTCCCTGCCACCGGCACAGTAAAGTTGAACACCAGGTTGGCATCATCATTCCGGCTGGTGAGCAAGTAACGGCTTGGGCCCAAGTACACAAGCCCGCCCTCAGCGGGTTCCCAGAATGCGGCATTGAATGCCACGCTTTCAGCGTCTATTTGCAGCACGGATGCTGTGTCCACGACTGCCGTCTCTTCGCTCGCTATCGTATCTTCCGGGGCAGAAGTATTGTCTGTTGCCGATGGCTCATTGGTCATCACAATATCCGCGGTAGAGCAGGCCCACCCGCCACTATTTAATGCTGTACAGGCATGTCTGACACGCCAGGGGCACTCTGCACTGAACGCGGACTGGACATCATCTTGATTGGAACCATAAGCTGTACAAACACCACTTTCAGCGCCAGTCGGCGTGGCGGTTGTTGGCGGCAAGTTCGCTCCGGTAGAAGGTTCTGTTAATGCCGCAAAGACATTCGACGAACTGTCGATATCCTGAGTAGAGCAGGCCCATCCGCCACTGGACACAGGATCACAGGCCTGCCTGATTCGCCATGGACACTCTGCACTAAACGCCGACTGTGCATCATCCACGGTCGCACCAAAGGCTATGCACAGGCTTTGCTCGTCACGTGGCTCTGCCGAAGAAAGAAGAGGATCAGATTCTACAGACGCGTCATTCAGCGCGTTGACTGAGTTGGTGATCGTTGCGGTAGAGCAGGCCCACCCCCCCTCGGTTAACGGATCACAGAAATTCCGGCTACGCCATGGGCATGTGGCACTGAACGATTCCTGAGCTTCGCCTATTGAGTTTCCGAACGCTGTGCAATCCGGCGCATCGGCCGAGGCGACGACGAGCTCGGTAGACGACAACGACTCAACCGCGGAGTATTCCCTCTCTGACGGGCTTGTCAGCGCCGGGCCACCAAGCCCGACCTGCTGCCCTGAATACGCCATCGGGGACACCGCAAGGGACAGGAGCGGCAGTAGAACGTAGTAGGTCAGCTTCATAGTGTGTTCAAGTTCACAGGTGTACTTTCGCATCGGAGTTGTGCGACGCCGCGCGCATTTTGAACACATACATAGCCGTTTGGTTAGTCAGGACTATTGCGATCTAATTACCCCGCCGAAACCTGTGACCTAGTCTACAAGTTTTTCGACTTCACGCTCATCTCCACGGACAAGGCACACACCAGCCTGCAGATGACGTCAATCAACCGACGCAATGATGCCCGGCGGACTCTCACGCAGCATCTCCAACATCAATTGCGTTGCACGGGCGGTTGTGGATCCGGATGGGAATACGGCATACAGCTCCAGGGGTAACAACTGATATTCAGGAAGCAACACCTGTAGCTGTCCGCTGTCCATATACGGGTGCACGTCATAGATCGGCAGCACCGCAACGCCGTGACCGGCCAGCGTAAACTGTACGCGAGCCGCAGCACTGTTAACCCTCAGAGCTCCCTGCTGAATAACATCAAACGTATCGGTTCCCCTCACCAGCGCCAGAGTTGTAGATCCGTGATCGTAAATCACCCACTGATGATTGGTCAGATCCTCTGGCGTTTCAGGCCAGCCAGTATTCTGCAGGTATTCCCGAGAGGCGCAAAGGTGCCTGCTAACCGTGGCCAGCTTCGTTGCCTTGAGATCACTGTCGGGTAAGGGGCCAGCGCGAATGGCAAGGTCGATACCCTGCTCGACCAGATTAGTGGTGGAGTCAGAGAACTGTATTTCCAGCTCAATTCCCGGATAGTGCCTGCGGAATTGGTTGACTATCGGCACCAGCCAATGCAGCCCCAGGTTGGCAGGGCATGCGATAGCCAATCGCCCAACGGCATCGTCACGCAGATTCTGGAGTAGCGAATGAGCCGTCTGGGCTTCAGACACCATTCGCTTGCAATGCACGGCGTACTGTCGCCCGATCGCCGTTAAGCTCACATGGCGCGTATTTCGATTCAACAGTCTTGCGCCTGTGCGCTCTTCCAGACTCTTTATCTGATAGCTGACTACTGATCTGCTCACACCCAGACGACGCGCTGCGTCACTGAACGACTGGCTTTGCGCTACTTGGGCAAAGAACATCATGCCTCGCAGCTCACCAAGAACGTATTCGGTCATGACGCACGGTTGCTGTTGATATTGGAGCTGAAACCATACGCCTGCCGTGAAAGCGTGACGTCCGATTGTCAAAATTCACCTGACAGAGTGTTGGACGAGCGCACCTTTAGATAGCCGGATTTACAACCATGTTTCCCACCCTCACACACAACTGGCTGGAATTAACCAATGAACGTACTGATTGTCCTGACCTCGCACGACAAGCTGGGTGATACCGGTTTGAAAACAGGCTTCTGGCTGGAAGAACTTGCAGCACCTTACTACCACCTGCTGGATGCTGGAGCGACGCTCACCCTGGCGTCACCTGAAGGAGGCCAACCACCTGTTGACCCCAAAAGCGCTGAAGCGGATGCGCAAACGCCAGCAACCCAGCGCTTTAACGCTGACGCATCGGCTCTGGATGCACTCGCGAATACCCAACAGCTGAAGGCTATCGATGCCGCTAATTTTGATGCCGTTTTCTATCCTGGCGGTCATGGTCCACTGTGGGACCTTTACAACAATACCCATTCAATATCGCTGATCGAGACATTCATCGTTACTGGCAAGCCTGTCGCCACCGTATGTCATGCACCGGCCGTGCTGCTGCAAGCCAAAAATACGCAGGGTGAACCTTTGGTCAAGGGGAAGAAGGTAACCGGGTTCAGCAACACAGAGGAAGAGGCGGTCGCACTGACTCAGGTCGTACCCTATCTGCTGGAAGATGAGCTGGTGGCCAGAGGCGGCCTTTATCAGAAGGTGGACGATTGGAACACACTGGCGGTTGTTGATGGCTTGCTCATCAGTGGTCAGAACCCCGGATCATCTGAAGCGGTCGCCGAAGCCTTGATCAGCGCCCTTCGATAGTCGATGGCACGAACCACTGGGGATGAAGGCGAGTTAAGCACCGTCAGGCGATGGTGTTTTCCACGGCGAACAAGCGTGGTGCAAGGCGGTGTCAGTAAGATTTTCAGCGCCGCCTTCATCCCACTCTTTCTACACTATCCTCATGGCCATGGATACTTGGATAACACCAGCCGTACATGCGCACACCAATCCCTCACCCATAGATCCGGACGAGACGCCAGACGCTCCACCTGATATCGCGCCCGAGCAGCCTGAGCCCGTTCCACCGCAAGAAGCGCCTCCGTTTCCCCGGCCAGCTCGTGACCCCGAACCGGTGGTCCCTCCTCTGACACCGCCCAC
>CALLPU010000014.1 GCA_938016235.1 uncultured Granulosicoccus sp.
GGTATCGTTGTTGAACGATGCCGGATTTCCCGCCGGCCCGGTTCTGTCCATAACGGATATGCACAAGAACCCTCAAACCATTGCACGGGACATGGTGCCCGACGTGCATCACCCGGTAGCCGGTTGCATCAACACTCTCGGTTTACCCGTAAAATTTCATGCAACACCGGGCGGTGTGCATCGCGCGGCACCGGTGCTGGGGCAGCATACTGAAGAGGTGCTTGGAGAAGCGGGTTACGATGCAGACGCCATTGAAGCTTTGGCAGAGGCCGGGGCCATTACGCGGGGTTAACGGGCACTGTGCAGCGATGCAATACGCTATTCCGATTACACACGTATGCGATGGCTACCTTGCCCACGCATCCTGTTTATCATGATCTGACCGGCGACTCGTCAGGCACTCACCCTCCTCAGGGTAAGTGCCATAGCCGTCAGACAGGATATTTCGATATATGGCGTATGCCGTTTATTAGCCTCACGATCCACTAACCGTTGCCGCTGGTTTGACAAGTGTGCCGGCCTTGTCTCGTAAGTTATCGCGATATAGCGCCTTGGCGAGAGAGATCATCATCAGCACCATGACTATGGTGAAAGGCAGCGCACCGATTATCATGGCGTTTTGCAATGCGCCGAACGGATCGGAATCTGCTCCACTGTTACCTGCAATGATCAACGCACCGATGACACTGGTTAAAATCAAACCCCAGATTATTCGGTGTTTTACTCCCGTTTCTTGCTCACCGCCTGACATGATCGTATTCATCACCAGAATGCCAGAGTCAGCTGAAGTCACCAGAAACGTCATGATCAGAACGACGCACATAATCGTCAAGCCTGTGAGGAAAGCCCCTGAAATCATCTGGCCTAGTGTGACGAACAGCTTGGCCGTGTTAGAAGCTCCGATAATGATGCCCTCGGCAGCGCCGTTCAATTCGAGATCAATCGCTGTACCGCCCAGTATTGTCATCCATAGGAAACAGACAATGGCTGGTGCTATGACGCAACCGACAATGAATTCGCGAATCGTTCGTCCTTTGGAAATGCGAGCCAGAAAGAGACCAACAAACGGGGAAAACGCGATCCACCACGCCCAGTAAAAGGTAGTCCAGGCAGATTGCCAGGCAAACTGACGGCCCGGATTACCTGCGGCATAGAGAGACGCGGCGAGATCATCTGAACCTTCAAGGGCGCTTACGGATGCAGGTAATGCATCCTTGAAGCCATCCAGTGAGCCCCAGGGGCCTGTTGCACTGCTGTATATCGATGCAATATCTTCTGCTGGCAAGCTTTGGGCTACGGCGGGTAAGCTGGCAGAAAAAGCGTCGGCTGATTGCGGCGCATAAGCACCAAAAGACATTTGGAAGAAATGCAGGATGTAATCAACCAGGCCGGTGCCGAACTGGGTCATGGCAAACAGGAAGGATCCAAAAAATACAAACGTCAACAGCAATATGATCGACATGACCAGATTCAGGTTAGACAGGTACTTGATGCCTCTTCCAACCCCGGATACCGCTGAAATGATCGACAGAGACATGATGAGTAGTAAGGCTGCCAAGAGCCCAACGGTGCTGGGCTTTGGGGCCTCTGTGTCACCGTTCATCAGCCACTCCAGTCCGGATACGGCATAGACACCATCAACGAACTGACTGACGCCAAAACCGATGGTGACTGACACCCCCAGAATGGTAGCGACCACCCCGATCACATCAACCAGATGGCCCAGAAACCCGTTTGTCGCTGAACCCAGCAGCGGCGTCAGAGCAGAGCGAATCGTTAAAGGCATGTTGCGTGTGTAGGCGTAGTAAGCCAACGCCAATCCTGTTGTCACGTAAATAGCCCAGGCGTGGAAACCGTAGTGTAAAAATGTATAGCGATAGGCTGAGGTTACTGCCTCCTTGCTATTAGCCACAACTTCGCCGTTCAGCACAAGCGGATTGGATCCCCACAGGCCCAGTGGTTCAGCAGTTGCAAAAACCATCAAGCCTACCCCGAGACCTGCTCCAAACATCATCGAGAACCAGGAAAAGTTCGAAAACTCCGGCTTAACGCCCTCTGCGCCGAGGATTTTTTTACCGGTAGCAGGCAATAAAGCCAGGATGAAGAGGAAGAAGGCAAATGCGCCCACAGCAATGATGTAAAACGTGTTGAAACTATGGAGCAATGTACTGTTTACAGACGTTAGCACCTCTTTGGCATTGACTGGCCAGACCAATGCCCAGATGACCAGCAGTGTCATGGCAATTTTACTGATCAGGGCTATGGGCAGGCTATAGCCTTCGTAAAACCCTGATGGGGCTTTCTGTATCTCAAGTTTCGTGAACGGTTGTTTTATTGACATATCAGGTTCTCAGGTTCCTCTATCTAAGTTTACCGCCGCTCGGCGGCTCTGGAGTTTGAGATACCTTGTCGGTACCTCTGGCAGGTCGGCTATCAATCGTTACCATCCAACCCGGCCCCTGCACCTGATGCTCGAGATTCTGCGGTTGCTGGTGCATAGGTTCGGTGTGCGAATCGTGACAGGCGTTTCCAGCTCATGTCGTCGATCTCTCCGCGATAGACAGAAATGATTAGGTTCGTCATGTCGCCTCCACAAACGCTGGTTAGTCTGGCAGTGTGTTCTGCGGTCAATGCGTCTGAATTGCCTTGCACACTCAGCGTACGCCCATCGGTTGTCAAACAGACGTCGTCCCAAAAAATTTGAACAGACTGGTTCCGCGATAGAGCAGCAGTACTGGCAAAAGGCACGATCAGCAATGGTTGAGTGACATCGTGCATGACAATGTCTTCGCCACCCAGTAGATGATTAGCACAATCACTCATCGCAGCACCTGCGATGATCGGGCTCATGCGGCCAAGCGGCGCAGACCATGCACCGGACAACGATACAGGCGCGACGTCGCTGAAGCGTATTCTGTCGTTCAACTCCAGTAATGAGGCAAGCAGTTTCGGGCCGGGTAATCCATAGGAAGCGAGCCATCTGGCGGCCCTGGCCGCATCCTCCGCAAGACCCCAACTCAATCCGGAGCCCCGCGCAGCACGCTTGCAGAGCGCTTCAATTTCATTTAATGAGTATTGCATGAAGCTATCTGCTGATAGTCCGGGTATGGCCAGTGATCGGAATCACGGTTGGCAAGTTCTTCAGGGTATGGTGCGTTGCCAAACAAGCAGATTCGGACCCATCGATCTGACCGAGGATCGAAATGAATGGCACCGAAAAATGACAGCTTGCACCGCAGCATATCAATGGGAAGCAATGTGGCGCTGATGGTGTTGTCACGTATTTCAGCGTATGGGTATTCTTCCGCCATCTGTACCCGACGCACAGTATGCCGATGTTCCGGGTGACGAAGCAGAAATTCTGCTATGGATGTGTTCTTGGGCCAGGATTGCAAGGATTCAAGAAGCAGGGCGGCATCACGCCCTGGCGAGAGTGGCTGCTCGTAGTCTTCAATGGATTCCGCACAGCGTTCACCCAGCCGCGGTTCCAGTTTTTCTGCCGATACATACCAGACGCGAGCACTGTTCTCAGGCAAACGCCAATTGATAGCAAGAGCCCAGTCATACGCTTGTAACAGGCTGTCTTTGAGATCGGCTAGTGTTTTCGTTCCATCAATCTGAATACCGACGTTGTACTCGGTTGCCATGGAATCAACCAGATCATCAACAAGATGGCCATACGGTTCCAGTAGTAATGAGTTGAGGCATTCCTGGCCTTCGGTGGTCAAACTGTTCAAAGCCCACCGATATAGACGATCCCAGGGATTATCATCGATCAGATTCTCTCTTTGCACGTGTGTCTGTAGCAAGGCAAGGTCAGACATTAGCGACTGAATTTTCGTTACTTGCCCGGGATGCACAGAGTGCCAACGCTCGGCAGAAACCAGGGAACGGTCCAGTAGTTCCCGGAAAATGGATGCTTCGCCCTGCTGGGCCGTTGAAACTCGTCGTACACGATGGATCGCCTCTTCACGCGCCGTGATCCAGTTATTGAATAACACGGGGTGATTGAGGATGAAGGGTGCCATGCCAAGGCCTGTTGAATTACCGATTCCGATGCTTCGAGCGATATGCGAATCAAGCACTACTGCATCAGAACCTCCTCGTAGGGTCGCCATGTGTTGTACCAAATCGCGGCTAAAGCTACGCGTCAGATATACCGACAGCATCTCCAATTGAAACGGTGCAGAAAATTCGGGGCGATCTGCAATGATTTCTCGATCTGCAGCGCCAAACTTGCCGGAACCATAAACGGCGGTAGTTCGCATGAGATAGCCAACACTCGTTAATTGATCTTGATCCGGTTGTTGACCTTTGGCGAGTGAAGACACCACGTGTTCCCACAACCTTACTGATCGATTGGCTCGTGATAATGAAAGCTCACGCTCAGTGACACGTCCGGCTTCCTGAAGTGGTACGTTTTTCGACAATCGGTCAATATCCTCAGGTGTGGGTATACCGTCAAAGAGCGTGAACGTTGAGTCCCATGCGGTTGCGATTACTCTATCTGAGCGCTGTGTTGCGGGTATATCGTGAGCGAAGGCAATCAGCGAATAGGTGCGAACTGGCCCATGTGCGCAAAGCACCGCATGGCCCACTCCGTTACTGTCAATGTCGAAGACTGGTTGAGAGAATGTCCATTTTTCGCGCTGCATGCGCCGGGTCAGTACGCGCATGAAGGATAAGCGTGACTGATGAAAGGAACCCAGCCTCGATAGTTGCATCACTTCATGCGGTGAGCGTCGTTCTATGCTGGCGGAGGTGTCAGTCACGGCGTGGCTAACTTTAACCCGGATTGACGGGTACGAAATACTCTGCATAGAATCTGTACCAGTTTCCACCCATGATCGCGTCAACTTCTTCGCCGTTCATACCAACGTCTCGAAGACCACTTTCCAGGTTGCCGAAATCGCGATTGTCATTGAACCAGTCCGGCATCGCTGGAAAGCCTGACAGTGAGGCGGAACCTTCTCCGTAGTCAATCTCCCTCGTCCAGCGGCCCATTCGCATCCATTCAACGACGGAATCGGGATGGTCCTGGCATAAGTCGCTGCCGATGCCGAGATGGGCTATGCCATACTCATCTGCGGTTCGCGCAATCATTTCGCAAAAACTGGTCAGTGTGCAATCGGACTTGTCTTTGAGGTGGTGTGGGTATATCGAAAAACCCAGCATGCCGCCATTTTCAGTGACTGCGCGAATAACATCACTTTTCTTGTTCCTCAGGGACGGTGACCATTCAAACGGATTGGCGTGCGTAATGGCAATGGGACGCTCTGAGATATCCGATGCTTCAATGGTTGATCGATCAGCCGAGTGGCTCATGTCGATGACCAGACCCACCCGATTCATCTCCCTGATTACCTGCTTGCCCATACGGGTAATGCCTGTATCAGTGGACTCGTAGCAGCCGGTCGACAGCAAGGATTGATTGTTATACGTTAATTGCATAAACCTGACGCCCAGGGTATGCAGAATGTCAACCAATCCGATGTCATCCTCGATAGGGCTCGGGTTCTGAAGTCCGAAGAAAATGGCAGTGCGGCCGGTTTGTCGAGCCTCGTCCACGTCACTTGCCGTGCGACCCATCATGATCAAATCGGAATGGCGTTCAAACCATTGATTCCATTGTTCGATATTCAATACGGTTTCACGAAAATTTTCGTGATAGGCAATCGTGACATGAACGGCATTCAGGCCACCCTCCCGCATCTGCTGAAAGATCTTCGGGGACCAGTTAGCGTATTGCAGGTTGTCGATTCGCATCAGAGCGGGGTTCCCGATGAGATATAGGCCGTCTTCACCGTTGTGTAGAATTCAGCAGCATAGCTTCCCTGTTCACGTGGTCCATACGAGCTGTCGCCACGCCCGCCAAAGGGTACGTGGTAGTCGGTACCGGCTGTGGGCAGATTGACCATGACGCATCCCGTTTTCGCATTGCGTCTGAAATGACTGGCGCGGGCCAGGTTGGTGGTCATGATGCCGGACGTGAGACCAAACCGTGTATCGTTAACAACGGACAACGCTTCGTCGTACCCACTCACCTGAATTACAGCCGCCAACGGTGCAAACATCTCCTCCTGATTGATTTGCATGTCATTGGTTGAACCGACAAACACGCCCGGCGACATGTAGTAACCATCGGTTGCCAACTCCAGTCTTTCGCCGCCACACAGTAACTCGGCTCCTTCGGCTTTGCCTGAATCGACGTACGCAAGGTTCTCGTTTAATTGCTGCTCGGATATCACAGGGCCCATCTGTGTACCTGATTCGAGTGCATGACCGACCTTGATGGCGTGAGCTCCAGCGACCAGTTTTTCTACAAATTCATCGTGCACCGCTGAATGCACAACCAGACGTGAAGAGGCGGTGCACTTCTGACCCGAACCACCGAATGCACCACCCAATGCATGTGCCACTGCCAGATCAATGTCGGCATCGTCCATAACGGCAAGCGCATTTTTTGAACCCATCTCCAGCTGCACTTTTGTCAGGTTTTGAATGGCCACTGCGGCGATACTCTTGCCGACCTCTACTGAACCGGTAAAGGAGACCGCATTAATCCTTGCATTGCCTACCAGGCTTTGTCCGACCGAGCGTCCAGCACCCATGACAAGGGAGAAGAGTCCTTTGGGAATGTCCTGCCGATCGATGATTTCTGTGAGGGCGACAGCGGAAGCAGGAGTCACATTGGCTGGCTTCCACACCACCGCATTACCAAACGCCAGCGCTGGCGCAATTTTCCAGGCGGCAGTGGCTGTTGGAAAATTCCATGGCGATATGATGGCAACAACACCCATTGCCTCTCGCCGTACATCTACTTCGATTCCATCGCGCACCGAATCGGCTGTATCACCTATCTGTCGCAGTGTTTCCGCAGCATAGTAGGTGAAGAATTGGCCAGCGCGATAGATTTCACCTTTACCTTCTGCCAGCGGTTTTCCTTCCTCTCGTGAGAGCAGCGTGCCTAACTCTTCGCAGCGATCGATCAGCTCGGTACCTATCGCCATGAGAACCTTGTATTTTCGCTCTATACCCGAGGCCGCCCATTCAGCTTGCGCCGTGTGAGCTCGATCCAGCGTGGCTTCCAACTGTTCCACGCTTGCCTGTGCGAATTCACCAACGACATCCGACAAGTCTGAGGGATTGCGGTTTTCTACGGTGCTGGTACCAGAAACCCAATTACCTGCGATCAGATTTAATTTTTCAGTTGTCATGAGATGAATTGGAAGCACGCGGTGAGGTGAGTCTGCGGGAGTGTTGCCTATTCACGTGTATTCAGTCAAACTTAAATTAATTAATCATGTTTAAGAAAAACTTAATCCATTGATCGTGATTGTCCGGGTGTTTCTGATGGCTATGAAAATTGAAATGTTGCGCTGCTTTGCCACAGTTGCCGAGTGTGGAAATCTGGCGGGTGCGGCGGTCAGGCTTAATCGATCACAAGCCGCAGTGTCGATGATGTTGAAACAGCTTGAGGAGCATCTGGGTAAACCTCTGTTCGAAACGGATCGAAAAAGTCAGCTCACAGCCCTGGGTGGTTTTGTACTTGAGCAAGCTCAGAACGAAGTACGTCAGTTTGATCGTACGGTACAAACGATTGAAACCTATGCGCGAACCGGCGCCGGCCTGGTGAGAGTGGCCTCTGTACCCTCTGTAGCAGGAACGGTGCTGCCACATGCGTTAAGAAAGTTCGTTGAACACTACCCGGATGTGCAGATTGAGCTGCGGGATATGGACTCAGTCAGTGTCATGCAGGCGCTCAGGCAGGAGCGTGCAGATGTTGGTATTGCCACCGTACCCGATAGTGCGCGCATCTCAACCTGTACACCCTTGTTTGTCGATAACTTCGGTCTCGTGTGTTCTCCCGATCACCCGTTGGGACAGATGACCGGGCGCTTGCAATGGAAAGCGTTTCTCGGTGAAACATTCATCGCCAACGATCTATGCAGCACCATTCAGTCACCCCTGTTTCAGACGGTATATCAGCAAACCAACCTCCGCGTTCACAATATCGTGTCTTTACTGGCAATGGTGAAAGCAGGCGTTGGCGTAACCGTGCTACCCCGAACCGTCATGCAACTCCATCCCGGTGAGGCGGTTTTTCGGCCCATTGATGATTTACTGGCAACCAGGCAGATTGATATGGTGCTTCGTTCCGGCCGGTCCGAATCGGCAGCCGTTGAGGGATTGAGTGAGATTATCGTGGCAACGATTCAAGATGTACTCGGTGACACGGCCCATGTGTTGTGTGGTCAGGTGCATCTGTGAACGTTTTGAATACTCATCGCGCCACATTAGCGCGGGTCAGGGCGCGGTCCGCGAATACCCTCTGCTGCACGAGTTCGTCCGCCTGGAGGCGGCCCGACCTGAGCACTCTCTACCGTCTTGCCACGAAAACACCCGATGTGCTCGTTCGATTCAGCGCTGGATGCGTGATAGTGATAACCGCGCGTATCATCTTCATGCCCGTTACAGGTGTCCAGAGTAGCGAGCTCTTCGCTGTCAGGCTCAAGTGATCCATGGATTCCGTATCCATCCATGGCGTAACCAATTAACGCTGCGTGGCCATCGGGCTCTGTACCTGCGCTGTTGCAACCGTCGGCGCCTGTCGCTGCGTGATAGTGATAGCCATCGTTGGGATTGACGTGACCGCCACAGTCATCAAAGGCGGCAATCGTATAGTTCGACAGGATGTCATCGACAGGCGCGCGTGCGGCAATCTGAAATCCGTTGAGTGATATTCCGGTGCTGGCCGTGACGCTTCCTGTGGTCGTTGCCACCTCCGGCGTTACCGGAATCAGGAACGTCAGCGACAGGATCTCTTCTTCAAGGTCGTCCAGTGAGCATTCAACGCAATGGCTCTGGTAAGCAGGATCAACGTCTGGACGAGCTGCTGCAATACAGCCTTCCAGAGTGTCCGTGACCTGAACGTCACCGTTCTCATCATAGAATATCCACTGATCGGCTGGTGGGTAGGTCTGGCCGTATAGATTGGGTAGATCGAGTATGAAGTTACCATCCGCTTCATACACGGACGAGCCGTCTAGCCAGATACCTGCGACGTCTGCGGCGCTGGACGTGGTGTCTGGACAGAAAGGCCCGATTGCATCGTTCGCCTTGGCTGTGCCCACTGTGATGAGTTCATGACACTGGGTTGCGGTACCGTCTGCAAGTTCGCAGTCAACG
>CALLPU010000015.1 GCA_938016235.1 uncultured Granulosicoccus sp.
TACCGCTACTGAACTGACGGCCATGGCACCTTACCCTGACATTCGAGACTTGCAAATGCTGCTGGTGCTCGCTCAACGCAAGCACTTTACTCAGGCCGCTGCCGAGTGCGGAATATCGCAGCCGGCTTTCTCGGCCCGAATCAGGCATCTGGAAGATGAGCTGGGTGTGCCGATCGTGAGGCGGGGTAACAAGTTTCTGGGCTTTACCCCCGACGGTGAGCTGGTGCTCAAGTGGGCCAGCAAGATTCTGGCGCACGCAGAAGGGCTTCGGCAGGATATGGAAGTGTCCAAAGGGGCACTGCGCGGTAAGTTGACGCTAGGGGTAGTTCCCACCGCGCTGACCTACGCAGCCAATATCTCGACGCGTCTCAGACAGACCTATCCGCACTTGATGATCCAGATTCAATCGCTGACCTCGGCACAGATTGCTCGTGGTCTGATGGATTTTTCACTCGACGCCGGTATTACCTATGAGGATGAGCTGCAGCAACCGGCTTTGCATTTTGCGGCAATTTACGATGAGGAGTATGTGTTGCTTGCCCCGGCTGATCTCGCCCCTCGTCAGCAGGGCAGCGTCACCTGGGCGGAAGCGGCCGCGGTGCCACTATGCCTGTTGACACGGGATATGCATTTTCGAGAAATTGTTGATGATGTGTTTGCCGAAGAAAACCTGACCCCCCAGCCAGCCATGGAAACCAACGCATTCACAGCAGCCCTTGCGCAGGTTGCGGAAGGCTCAGCCGCTACGATTGCACCGTCAAGGCTGGTTGACAGCCTGCTGTTCAGCGAGCGCATCGTCAGTTTGACGTTGACTCACCCGTCTGTCAGTAATGCCATCGGGCTGGCGGTGCTCGATCACGAGCCGAGCCTGCCTGCAATAGCGGCATTGCGGCGAACGATCGCTGAAATTCACGATAAGTAAAACGAATTGCACGATACAAAATAACGATTTGTATTTATTGCCCAAATAGGCTCTATTACCGGCATCAGATCGGAGTAGAGACATGGCTTTTTCCAGCGGCGCTGCCGGTGTTTGGAAATCGGGACGAGGCAAGGGCCGCCGAACCACAAAGGGCAGGCAATTCGATGACACGGCCTTGTCGGAAGTACAGGCGCTGGTGGGAAATGGGGAGAGGCGCCCCGATCTGCTTATCGAATACCTGCATCTGATTCAGGACAAGCACGGTCATATATCGGTGGCCCATTTGCGGGCTTTGGCCGAAGAGCTGCGACTGTCACAGGCAGAAGTGTATGAGGTTGCTACCTTTTACGCGCATTTTGACGTGGTGCACCCGAGCGACATTCCGCCACCTGCCATTACTATTCGTGTGTGTGATTCACTCGCCTGCGAACTAGCCGGCGCACAGCAACTGATGGCCAGCCTGAAGGACGGTTTGAATCCTGCCGATGTGCGTGTTCTCAGAGCGCCGTGCATGGGACGCTGCGACACGGCGCCTGTGCTGGAAATAGGCCATAACCATATCGACCACGCAACAGTAGAGAAAGTGCACACAGCCATCGTCACCGATGACCTGCACGCGCGCGTACCGCGTTACGAGGTGTGCGCAGCTTATGCGCTGGCGGGCGGCTATCAGACGTTGCAGTCCTTGCGAGCTGGCGAACGCAGTGTTGATGAGGTGCAGGATGCCGTGCTGGCTTCCGGGCTGCGAGGGCTGGGCGGTGCCGGCTTTCCGTCGGGCAAGAAGTGGTCGTTTGTTCGGGCTGAGCCGGGTCCACGATATCTTGCGGTAAACGGCGATGAAGGGGAGCCCGGTACATTCAAGGACCGCTACTATCTGGAACGCACGCCGCACCTGTTTCTCGAAGGCATGCTCATCGCTGCGTGGGCGGTTGATGCCGACAAGTGCTTTATCTACATGCGCGATGAATACCCTGCGGTGCTGAAAATTCTGCGAGATGAGATAAAACAGCTTGAAGCTGCCGGGATTGTGCCGGAAGGCTATATCGATCTTCGCCGTGGAGCAGGTGCTTATATTTGCGGAGAAGAAAGCGCGATGATTGAATCGATCGAAGGCAAACGCGGAATACCGCGGCATCGGCCTCCGTTTGTTGCGCAGAAAGGCATCTTTGATCGTCCCACGCTGGTTCATAACATCGAGACCTTGCACTGGATAGCCAGAATTTGTCGCGAAGGTCCTGAAGTGCTCAGTTCAACCACTAAAAATGGCCGAACCGGCTTGCGTTCATTTTCAATTTCCGGTCGGGTTAAAAACCCGGGCGTGCACTTGTTGCCCTCAGGTTCAACCATCATCGATCTGATTGATGCGGCAGGGGGAATGCTGGACGGTCACACGTTCAAAGCCTACCAGCCGGGTGGACCGTCAGCCGGAATACTGCCCGCTTCAATCAATGACGTACCGATGGATTTCGACACGCTTCAGCCACACGGCTCTTTCATAGGCTCAGCAGCGATCGTAGTCCTGTCTGATAAAGACAGCGTCAAGGATGCCGCCATCAACATGTTGCGGTTTTTTGAAGATGAGAGCTGCGGTCAGTGCACGCCATGCAGAATCGGATGTGGCAAGGCGGTCAAGCTGATGGAACAGAAAACCTGGGATCAGCCTTTGCTGGAAGAGTTGTGCACGGTGATGGTAGACGCATCCATTTGCGGTTTGGGGCAGGCGGCACCGAATCCGATACGACTGACTATGAAACACTTTGCCGATGAGGTCTGAACGATGAACGATACGGTGACATTCACTCTTGACGGTGTCGTGGTGACGGCCAAGATCGACGAGACTCTGTGGGAGATTGCCAAGCGTGAAGGCACTTCCATCCCCCACTTGTGCCACAAGGATTCTCAGGGCTACCGATCCGATGGTAACTGCCGGGCTTGCATGGTGGAGATTGAAGGCGAGCGCACGCTGGCCGCATCGTGCATCCGAACGCCCGTTGAAGGGATGGTGGTCAATACGAACAATCCCCGATCCGTTGCGGCGCGCAAGATGGTGGTAGAGCTGTTGCTGGCGGATCAGCCAGAACAATCAAGCGCACACGATCAATCGTCTCATTTCTGGGATATGGCGAGCATGCAGGACATCAGTGTCAGCCGCTTTCCAGCAATGGATAAAGAGCGCATCCCGTTACTCGATGCCTCTCATATGGCCATGAGTGTCAATCTGGACGCATGCATACACTGCAATCTTTGCGTCAGAGCGTGTCGCGAAGTGCAAGTCAACGACGTTATAGGGATGTCCGGTCGAGGTCACGATGCGAGGATCACCTTTGATTTTGATGATCCGATGGGTAGCTCTACCTGTGTCGCCTGTGGTGAGTGTGTACAAGCGTGCCCAACCGGTGCGCTGATGCCTGCGACAGCGCTGGATGCGAATGGAGTAGGTGATAGTCAGGATTATGATCGTGAAGTGAAGAGCGTCTGCCCGTACTGTGGTGTCGGCTGTCAGATATCGTTCAAGATCAAAGAAGAAAAAATAGCCTGGGTAGACGGATTGCCGGGTCCTTCCAATGAAAACCGACTGTGTGTGAAGGGCCGATTCGGCTTCGATTACATCGCTCATCCGCACCGGTTGACCAAGCCATTGATTCGGCGTGACGATGCGCCAGCCAAGGGCTTGGATGTGGATCCGGCCAACCCGTATACGCACTTTCGCGAGGCAAGTTGGGATGAGGCGCTGGACGCTGCCGCCAATGGTTTCAAAACATTGCGTGATGATACGGGTGAGCGAGTGGCAGGGTTTGGTTCTGCCAAGTGTTCCAACGAGGAAGCCTACCTGTTTCAAAAGCTGATTCGTCAGGGCTTCGGGCATAACAATGTCGATCATTGCACGCGTCTGTGTCACGCATCATCAGTGTCGGCGTTGTTGGAGAACGTCGGTTCAGGCGCGGTAACGGCCACCTTTAATGAGATAGTGAACGCGGATGTGGCTATCGTTATCGGTGCCAACCCCACCGAGAATCATCCCGTGGCGGCAACCTATTTCAAGCAATTTGTGAAACGCGGTGGAAAGCTGATCGTCATGGATCCTCGCGGCCAGGGGCTCAAGCGTCACGCGTCGCACATGTTGCAGTTCCGCCCCGGCACCGATGTGGCCATGTTGAATGCCATCATGAATGTCATTGTGGAAGAGGAGCTGTACGACAAACAGTACATTGCAGGCTTTACCGAAAACTGGGAAGCCATGAAAGAACATCTGGCAGGCTTCCCGGTCAGCAGAATGTCAATGTTGTGCGGAGTTGAGGAATCGCTGTTACGCGATGTTGCCCGTACGTTTGCAAAGGCCAAGTCAGCCATGATTTTCTGGGGCATGGGCATATCCCAGCACATACACGGTACCGATAACTCGCGTTGCCTGATCTCTCTGGCTCTGATGTGTGGGCAGATTGGTCGTCCGGGGGCAGGCTTGCATCCGCTTCGCGGTCAAAACAATGTGCAGGGCGCTTCAGATGCGGGATTGATACCCATGTTCCTGCCCGATTATCAATCGGTGAAGGACGAAGGTGTGCGCGGCGTGTTCAACGATATTTGGGGTGAGGATATCGTTGCCAGCAAACCGGGTCTGACAGTAACGGAAATCATGGATGCGGTGCACACCAATGACATTCGGGGCATGTACGTGCTGGGAGAAAATCCAGCCAT
>CALLPU010000016.1 GCA_938016235.1 uncultured Granulosicoccus sp.
ACGGTGCCATGGACATCAGTTCAGTAGCGGAAATGATTCATCGCTTGCGCACCATCAGCGAAGGGGTAACAACCGAGTGTACGTCTCCGATAACTGGCGTTACGCATTCGTTGACGACATCCACGCGCTCGAATTCCATTAACGATACCAGTAATGCAACGAATGGTACCTGAATACGCGAAGCAGGCGACTGGCCGCTTCCGGCGTTCTATGTTCCACTACGCTGGTAAAGCGGATCCCTTGAAGCATGAATGAATCAAAGCCTTTCTCTGCAGCAGCAGAGCGTAATCGGAACGCTATTCTGGAGGCTATCAGTGAAGAACTGGTACCGGGCGATCGTGTATTCGAATTTGGTAGCGGCACTGGCCAGCATGTTTGTCACTTCGCCGCAGCACTTCCTCAGATTACCTGGCAGCCATCCGATTTACCGGAACGACTATCAGGAATCGAACAATGGATAGCCGAATCCGGTTGCTCCAATATTTTGCCGCCAGTGGCATGGGATCTGGCATCAGACCATCCAGCAGCTCAATCGGTCAACCTTTGCTACACCGCAAACACCTTGCATATAGTGAGCTGGCCTCTTGTGCAGCGCTTGTTCCAGCACTCCGCAGCGCTACTGCCAGAGAACGGTAAGCTATGTATCTACGGGCCGTTCTTGATCAATGGACACTACACGAGTGAAGGAAACCGCCTATTCGACCAGCAGCTTCAGTCTCGAGATAACAAGAGCGGTCTTAGAGAGCTGAACGATCTGAATCGTCTGGCGCGTGGCGTGGGTTTTTCAGACGCCCGAGTGGTGGCGATGCCCGCCAACAACCATTTTCTGATCTGGGCGTTCAGCGGGAGCCCTGACGTGTAGCTTCCACGATTTCCTGATGTCTGCGTTCGTTCTCCTTGAATTCGCTGTTGCGTCGGGAAACGGTAAAGAAGCCGACAAACAGCACAAAGGGATACACGAGGAACCAGCCAAACCCAAAAAATCCCGCACTCAGTCCGGCGGCCACCAGCGTAAACAGTACACCGCCAGCCAGGCTTGAGTAGAACAGCCCCAATGGCCCGAACAGAATGGATAACAACAGCTGAACAATCTGGGATTTCTTTTTCACCGTTCTACTCCAAAGCACTTGACCAGGATCGCACGCCAACCCGAACTCAGCCTGGCGCGCCTCAACATCAAAATGTTAGGGCTGTGGCGATTGTTATCAACGCCTCTACGTGGTTTTTTACGACCTGCGAGAAGCGTAATACACTTTGCACGACTCAAACAGGATAGTGTTCGGCTATGGATGAGAAAACGTATCTGACCGCCACTCATTGGGGCGTCTATCGCGCGCAAGTCAGCGATGGCACGATCACCGCCTTGCAAGACTTTGAACGTGATCCAGATCCGTCACCGATTGGACACGGTATCGTCGACGCCTTGAATGCACCCAGCCGCATCACTTCCCCAATGGTACGTGAAAGCTGGCTGAACAACGGGCCCGGCAGCAACAATCACTTGCGCGGAAAGGAGAGCTTTATAGAAGTCAGTTGGGACACCGTTGAAGAGCGGGTGGCCGCAGAGTTGCGTCGTGTCGTGGATGATCATGGCTCACCGTCGATATACGCAGGATCCTACGGGTGGGCCAGTGCCGGTCGATTCCATCACGCGCAGAGTCAGCTGAAGCGCTTTCTCAATTGCACGGGAGGGTTCACCAGTTCGGTATTCACCTACTCGTTCGCCGCTGCAGAAGCGATGATTCCACACGTTCTGGGTTCCTATCGGGAATTTCTCAACACGACAACTAGCTGGAGCTCCATTGCCGATGCTGGAGAGCTGGTGGTTGCATTCGGTGGCATACCGTTGAAAAACGGCCAGATAGACAGTGGGGGCCTGGGTGAACACGCCCAAAGGAGTGGTATGCAAAACGCATTGGGCGCAGGCGTACAGTTTGTGAATGTCAGCCCGTTGAAAAGCGACACGATGGAGGCACTTCAAGCCCAATGGCTGGCCATCAGACCCAACAGCGATGTTGCCCTGATGATGGGCCTGGCTCACACGCTTCTGGTAGAGCGGCTTCACGACACCGGTTTCCTGCAACGCTACTGCACAGGCTTTGACGAATTTTCCACCTATCTGCTCGGTACCCGTGACGGACAAGCCAAGGATGCTGAATGGGCGTCAACACTCACCGACATACCGCCACAGACTATTCGCTCACTGGCTCGTCGAATGGCCCGAAGCAGGACCATGATATCCGCCAGCTGGTCGCTGACTCGCCAGCATCATGGAGAACAACCCTTCTGGATGGCGATAACACTGGCAGCCATGCTGGGACAGATCGGTCAACCCGGAGCCGGCTTCGCTTTCGGTTATTCAGCTTCCAACAGTATCGGTGCCGACTACCAGTTATTGTCTGGCGGATCTCTGCCGCAGGGTACTAATCCAACAGGCAGCTTCATCCCTGTCGCAAGGATTACAGACATGCTGATGAACCCGCACGGTGCCTATGATTTTAATGGAGAACAGCGTTCTTATCCCGATATCAAGCTCGTCTGGTGGGCAGGTGGTAATCCTTACCATCATCATCAGGATTTAAATCGATTCAGCGAAGCCTGGCAAAAACCCGAGACTATTATTGTCAATGACTGGTGTTGGAATGCCGCCGCCAAACGTGCCGACATTGTGCTGCCCTGCACCACGCACCTGGAACGTGATGACATCTGCCTGTCGCAACGTGACAGCTACATGATCCGTATGGAAAAAGCGGTTGATGCACCGGGTACTGCGCGCAACGACTACGACATCTTCAGGGGAATCGCGCGTTGGATGAATATCGAGCCTGAATTTTCTGAAGGTCGGGACGCTGATGACTGGATACGCTGGATATACCAGCGTACAACACGCTCTGCCGGGAAAACCGGTGACCTCGCTTCCAGTCAATCACTGGATCATGTGTCCAGTGAAGGTGGTCTTGAGCTGCCTGAGTGGCAGCAGTTTTGTGACAAAGGCTGGCATCGCTTCGACGTGCCGGATCAGCCACGCGTCATGCTCAGTGCGTTTATCCAGGATCCGGAGAAAAATGCGTTGACGACCCCCTCCGGAAAAATCGAAATTTTTTCGCACACCGTTTCAGGCTTTGACTATGCGGATTGCCCGGGCCACCCGGTTTGGCTCGAACCTTATGAATGGCTGGGTAATGCGACGACTGATCAATTACATTTGATTTCCAATCAACCGGGAACGAAACTGCATTCACAGCTCGATCAAGGCTCGGTCAGCCGTGCTGCGAAAATTCAACACCGAGAACCGCTACTGCTTAACCCCAAGGATGCGCTGGCCAACGGCATAGCAAACCATGACGCTGTCAGGTTGTTCAATGATCGTGGATCGTGCCTGGCTATTGCTGTTGTATCAGACGACATTCGACCCGGGGTAATACAAATCAGCACCGGCGCCTGGTGGGACCCCGACGACAATGGCTTGTGCAAACACGGCAATCCGAATGCGTTAACAGCAGACATCGGGACATCCTCACTCGGGCAAGGGCCGACGGCACACACCTGCCTGGTAAAAATAGAAAAATACGATGGCGCGTTACCCCCGGTTCAGGCATTCGACCCACCACAGATCAAACCATTGTCTGGTCAGCCGCGCCGTAAATCGGACTGATGTGGAGCTACTGGGAACAAAATGTCTGTCACTGAATTAACCGCACGACCCACTAGGTCAAAGCTTGCGGAAAAGTAGCCATGCCTTCGGGGTAGCACATATCTGATCGGGCAGACTGCGTCCAGATGTGAGCATCGAGCTTGAACCAGTCTGGATCGTCGAAAGACCCTCCCGCAATAGCCCGCAGGCCTGGTCGCATTTCCAGAGTCCAGGAAAACGTTGCACCACAGGCAGCGCAGAATTCATTCTTGATCCAACGCCCTGTTGTGTCAGATGAAAACGTAAAGGTTTGCACCTGGCCTCCGCTAATCTCCACCTGTTCGTCCTTGAAGTACACCCCTATCCCATACGGCGAGCCTGAACGTAATTTGCACGTTGTGCAATGACACGCCATGGCTCGAACCGGTTCGCCGGTTGCCGTAAACTTCACGGCACCGCATTGACAACCTCCTGAATGGTTCATGCTCTCTCCTGTTCTAGCCGGCACACTAGTGGGTTGTGCGCTAGCGGGCCATGCGGTTGATTGGACAACACCTGTGTATCCCGATAAACCGCGCCACTTTCCTAGCCCATTATGGCACCCACAATTACCAAAATCAGCAGTACGAAAGTGGGGATGATAGTCAGCAAGAAACCCACGGTACGCTTTGACGGATCGGCAATATAGGTTTTTCGGTAGAGCATTCTTCCCACCAGATAAACCAGCCCAACGCTGGCAACGACGATATCCGGCCAGTACACACCAGCTAACAACAATACAGGAAGAAAGCAGACAATCTGTTCCAGCGTATTCATCTGCACGCGAAAAGTACGCTCAAACTTTTCATGCCCCTGAACCGCAGGCGCGTCGACGCCATAGGCGATACGCGCCCGCCCCACCAGAAAGCTAAACACGATGAACTGCAACACGGCCAGCGCAGCAACGAGGTTAACCAGGTCCATACTCACTCCAAATTATTCAGGGGAAATCAAACTGCTTTGGGCGATATTATACCTGTGCGAACGTGGACGCGATCGCGAATGAATCATGAAGCGCCATATCCCTTCCAGAAGTATGTAGTGGCTTGCGTGAATTACCCGGTTATGGTTGATCATGAGAGGAACCGGGCTGGCATTATTCAGGCTTATCAATGGCGAGAATGGATACGCATGTCATAGAGCGAGACTGCTTTCAATCGACGGCCGATAGTCTTTAAAAGCCAGCGCCTCGCCTTGCCAATGCGGTACGTGCCCCTCTTCCATGAGTCTGGCAGCACCCTCCTGCCCTATTGAGTCGACGGCTGCAGCCATACTACCCATGTAGTTCAACACCTCTTGCACCATATCCAAAAACGCGGCGTCGACGGGCACACCGTAAAGGGCGCAGAACTGCTTGAGTCTTGAGCATCCGTTGGCCACATCGGCTTTGGCCGCTACCTGCATGTCTGTCGCTCGCTGAGACAACGGAACAAGCCAGTAAGCGGCATAGGCAACATCACGAATCCGCGGCCCAGGCCCTGCCAGGTCAAAGTCGATAACGGCAACAAAGCTGTATTCATCAGCAATCAGGTTATACACGCCAAAATCGTTATGACAGATGACCTCATGCCGAGACTGGTCTGGGTAAACATAACCCCATACCTCATGCCCATCAGATACAAATTGGCGTGTTGCGTCGTGATACCGTTTGAGTAAGTTTGCTGCGCTGATCAAATAACGCTCATCCTGCCAGTACTCAGGGTCTATCAGGCATTGGCCATCCTGGTAACTCAGGATCTCTCGATTACTGTCGTCAATGCCAAGAAATTGGGGTGCCGCAGTAAAGTCGTGCTCATGCAGGTATTGCAGGAATCTGTGAACCGTGGGGCTACAACGACTCATTTGCCGGCGTACGGTATCCCCTACTTTCACCACACTGACGTTGGAGTTTCCGCCTGTCAGCTCAACCTCATCGTCAGTCATATCGACGTCCTTCACACATTAACGATAACGGCGGGTCTCAACGACGGATAGACTTTATTCTGTCGCTGACCTGATATCTTGCTTGTACTCGTTCTCAGAGCGCGTCGCATCGTCAAGGCACGTTTCACGCTCCTGATCATCCACAATCGCTTCACAGGTGCCGCGCCGCCAGAGCTCAGCACCTTTGTAACTACAACTCACCGATGTCAATGCCACCAGCAAAATCATGAGAAGACCGTGCGGTATGCTCAGCGATATCGGATTCGTATAACGCTCGTCATCCCGCATGACGTTTGAGCCAGTCAATCACGATGTCTGCGTTTTCATCAGGTGGAAAAACGGGATAGAACACCTTTACGATCACGGCCTGGTCTATCACCAACGCAGCCCGTTTCAATAGCGTCATGCCTTCAACGTCCATCGTCGGCAAATTAAGCTGGGTTGCGAACTCCAGATTAGCGTCAGAAAGCAAGGGAAACGGTAATTGCAGACGCTCCGCCGCCTCCTTCTGGTAGTCAGTGCTTTGCGTAGACAGACCATAAAGATAATTGATACCCAGATTCGCAAGCTCTTCAGCGTGGTCTCGGAAAGAGCAGGATTGCGGCGTACACCCCCTGGCACCGGGGATGGCATCCCAGCCATCGGGCAGCGGTGTATCGGGTCGGCCAGTCATGGGATAGATATACACAACCGTTTTCCCGGGTACCTGAGACAGATCAACCGTTTGACCGTCTGTGCCTGTCAAGTTTGTTGCGGGCAGCGAACGGCCCGGAAGATGGTCCATAGCACCATCATCGGCAGGTGCGGGTATGTTCGCCCAATCTACTGTTTGCATAATGACTGGTTTGAGTTATGGCCTGTAGCACCGTGAATCGAATACGTAACAACGGCCTCATATCTGAACAGGTATTGAGGATCCATGCTGTAACGCGATGTAATAACCGTCGAGTTTACTCTCACCGGGCAGCTCATCACAATCAACCGTAAAAATGTTGGTTCCAGATCGCCGCACGTTCCTGATCGCGTTGCTCATAGGCGCTGGAAGCGGCTAAAAGATCCAGTTCAGGCTCAGCATCACGATCCTCCCCCAGCTGAGTCAACCGCATGGTGTACCACGCAGTGATCGCACCCTCCGGCGGTTGCGAGAACTGTGGGAAAACGGGGTCACCTGACAGGCATGACTGCCATTTTTCAGCAAGCGCAGGATCCAGCGCCAACAGGCGTGCCAGACCAATCACATCCGTGTTTCCCTGCCTTAGTGCAGACTCCGCTTGTTCACCGGTCTTGAATCCACCGGTGAGCATCAGAGGCTTGCTGGTGAGTTCACGCGCCCGGCACACGAATGGAAGGAAATATGGACCGCCACCGGCACTGTCGGAGGCGGATTTCGC
>CALLPU010000017.1 GCA_938016235.1 uncultured Granulosicoccus sp.
AATGTCAGCGAAATGGCTGAACCGAATGGCCAGTCATTGGCTCGTTTGAACTGGCGTTCTATAACGTTGGCAATCATGTCTACCTGTCCGCGGCCCAACAGATCGGGTGTCAGAAACTGACCCAGAGCGGGTATGAAGGTAATGATGGCGGCAGTGATGATACCGGGCATGGCCAGCGGGATCAGCACGTTGCGGCTGGTCTGCCATTGGCAAGCGCCCAGGTCCAGGCTGGCTTCCAGCAAGGATTTATCCATGCGCTCCAAAGAGGAATAAATGGGCAAAATGGCAAAGGGCAGTGATACATACACGATGCCGAAAATCACGCCCCCAGGGGTGCCCAGCATTTTCAGTGGCGTAAATCCATCGCCCAGCAAACCGAACTGCCCAAGCCCCACGACGTTGAGAAACTTGTCTGCCCAGCCATACAACCATGCCAGCAATTCATTGAGTCTGCCCCGTGTACCCAGTATGTTCAGCAGCGCGTAGGTGCGGATCAGCAGATTGGTCCAGAACGGCAGCATGATGAGCAACAACAGCCATGGCTTGGCCTCGTGAGACGCGGTGGCGATAACCAGTGCCATGGGAAAACCAACCAGCAGGCAAATCAATGTGGAAGCGAATGCCAGCCACACGGATCGCCCCATGAGTTGCAGGATTTCCGGTTCGAGCATGCGCCGGTAGTTATCCAGCGTCCATGTCGTTTCAATTTTTGTCAGTGAAACGTTTTCACCGAAACTGTACAACCAGATGATGCCCAGCGGCACCACGAAAAACAGCAGTAACCAGATGATCGTGGGGCTGCTGAACGCCAGGAACACGCCCACCCTGTTGCGGATGTCCTGCACCGTTCAGCCCGCCCCAACCCGTATATAGACGAGAAAGCCGCTGATACTCAGCTGGCCTTGATACGTGTCCAGGCCTCGTCAATCTTCCTGACAACGTCTTGTCCGGGATAGACTGATACTTCACTTTTTGCTGTGGCATCGGCCGACGGAAAAATGGCCGGGTTGCCCGTGTACTCGTCGCTCATCAGTGCCTTGGCGGCAGCGTTGGGCGTGGCGTAGTAGACGTAGTCGGCAATGTCAGCACCGACCTGTGCATCCAGCAGGTAATTGATCAGTGCGTGGGCGTTTTCAACATTCGGCGCGCCCTTGGGGATACACAGAGTATCTTCCCACAGCAAGCCGCCTTCGTCGGGGACAACGTAGCCGATGTCGTCGTCCTCTTCCATGGCCTGGAGTATGTCGCCATTCCACTCCATGGCAAGATCCACCTCGCCGGCGAGCAGAAGATCCTGACCGTTGTCTGGTGCGAACGCGACGATATTGGATTTCTGGTCGCTGATCATTTTTTCCGCAGCAGCAATATTTTCATCGGAGAAATCGTTTAGTGATTTGCCCATGGCCTTCAACGCCATCTGCATGACGGTTTGCGGTTCGCTCATCAGTGCGATGCGGCCAGCGTACTTGTCAGAATTGAGCAAATCATTCCACGAGGTGGGAATATCCTCCACGGCAGACTTGCGGTAGCCAACACCAATCGTGCCCCACATGTAAGGCATGCTGTACTGGCGACCCGGATCGAACGCTGGATCCAGAAAACCCGCCTCGATGTTCTTCATGTTGGGAATTTTCGAATGGTCCAGTGGCAATAACATCTCGGCGACCAGCATGCGCTCAACATAATCGTTAGTGGGTACGATGACATCGTAGCCGGGGTTTCCGCCGCGCAATTTTGCAAACAACTCGTCGTTATCGGCGAACAGGTCGTACTGCACTTCAATGCCTGTTGCATCTTGAAATTCATCGATGGTGTTCTCACCGATGTAGGTGTCCCAGTTGTAAAAGTTGACCTTGCCGTCTGCGGCCAGTGCGCTTTTGGGTATTTTGAAGCTGATACCGACAGCGGCTGCACCAGCCAGGAATTGACGACGGCTGAGTGGCGAACGTTTTGCTCGAGTCATGAAAATCTCGCGTTTGTTTATGATTGCTGATTGCGCCCTTTATAACACTGAAACACGTGTATGAACCACCCGCTGTCGCCAGTGTGGCATTACCACCTGCCATGCGCGGGCCGGGCACTTGAAGCGTTGCCCATTGTCATCGAGCTGGCGTGTGTGGCGCAGGTTGAGCGGGCTAGAACCGCGCTAGAAGCGTCGTCGGCGTGTCACGCGATCCAGAACCGTGACGCCGTTCAAATGACTGATGGAATGACATCCGAGCCACGGTGTGCCGGGTTCCGGCAGAATCCGCGCAACCGGTGTTTCTATATAAGCGGTGGTGGTCAGTGTGTCCACGCGATTCAGATTGATGCCGTAACCGTATCGGTGGGCACCGTACTGGCTTGGTCGGTACAGTTGATCGTCATCGACGAATAGCGGCCCCGCCATTCTTGCACGATCAACACCGGTGATAACCGGGTTCATGCAATGGGGCGTCCAGGGGCCGTGTAATTCGGATGCATAGTAAATACGCAACTCATCGCGTTCATTGACGGTACGGTGAGACTGTGAGTTGGTGAACATCCACCAGTAACCATCGCGAAAATGGACAGTGGTATCTGCCAGGTCCACATCCTCAATCAGATCGGTGTCCGGTTCCCAGCCATCTGGAAACTGGTGTGCCTTGTACAGCGTTATTTTTCGTTGCGCGGCAGTCTCGGGCAGCATGTAAATCTGGCTGTCCTGTGAGAACACAAACGGGTAGGAGAGATGCGTCTGCTCGTTTACCACTGGGTGAATCTCTGAAATTTGCCCGTCGCTGTGTAGCCGTGCAACCGACAGATGCCCTCGAGAACTGTTTATCTGCATCTCTTCAAAAAAGATGTAAACGGATTGTTCGTGTTCGTACAGGTGAGGATCCGCCCACCAGGTTCTGTCGGGTGTGGGTAAGGCGTTGAATTGATCGACTGGCGTTTGTGTCATTTTCTCAACCACCGACAGGCTCGACGGTTCATGTAAAAAGCTTGCTAACTGCCATTGTTCGTACCACAGACGGTGAGCTATGCGACTGAGGCTTTGTTGCCACATCAACTGCATGACCTTGACCAGCAATGCATATTGATTCAACGGCAGGGGCTTGAAGTGATTTTCCGCCAAACGGGAAGCCTGTTGTTCAATGTCATCGCGTTCCTGTACAACGTTTGCCGCCATGTCGGACTGGCAGCCTGTCTCCTGCACCACCAGATTCGCCTGGCTCGCCAGCCAATGAAGGCGAGACTCAAACAGGGATGGCAGACAGAAATACGCCATGTGCTGCAGATCTGTTAACGAAAAGCTCTGCCGGGGTAATGCATGCGATGCAATGCGCGTAGCCTGTTGTCCGCTACCCGAATCCATCCAGAGATGAACCCAGACCAAAGGTGCTCTATCCAGAAGGGCCTGCTCGACGCGCGCATCCAGTGTCTGTATGTGCGCGCTCCAGATGGGGACGTTTTCAACACCTGGCCATCGCTCCCGCGTACAGGCACCGGTCAGGTTCAAGATGACATCACACGCCGACAGTGCGGCTGTTGAGTGTTCCACCTCGCCAACCTGCACAGGCTGTGCAACCCGGGGATCCTCCGGAAAAAGTGGCTTGTCGATGTAGTTGACCAGCACATGATGTGCAAGTTTGCCGGCAAAACCCAGCGGTGCAGCAGGTGCATCACTGGAATTGGCGGGTTCCTGTTGCACAACGGTCAGCTGGAAAGTGGTATCCACTTTCAGGCGGTGAAGCAGGTCAGTAATCCATTTGGCCGGAGCCTTCGATTCGATAATGGCACCGACGGCCAAAAGACGGTCCATGTCAGTTCCGGTTGAAAGGCGTCGGCGCGATTATAGGCCCTGTATGGCGCACGATACCAGCGCGCAACCCACAAATGAGACCAGTGACATCATGCGCGACGTGAACGCCGCCGTCTTGCGGGCGTGGTCGACGTTGGCACGGGTAATTTGACGACTGCGCTGAGTTCGGGAAACGATGCGCTTTTATGTGGGAAGGCCATGGCCTCCACAAAATGACGCTGAAATTCGGGTTCAACGGCGGTTTCCACTTTTTCGATGCCTCGCACAACGGCTTCTATCGAGCCACGCGCCTGTTTGTCCAACAAGGCCATCAAGGCCCCCGTTCCTGCGGCATTGCCGGCCGAGGCAACGTGTTGCAGGTTGCAGTCCGGGATCAAGCCGAGAACCATGGCGTACTTCACATCGATATGGCTGCCAAATGCACCGGCCAGCCGAATACGATCCACGCGATCAATGCCGAGCCTGTCCATCAGCAGCCGTACACCGGCATACAGCGCAGCCTTGGCCAGTTGAATCTGGCGCACATCGTTCTGCGTGATGCGAACCGTGACATCACCCTCGTGCAGCAGGTAGGAAAAGGTTCGATCATTCGCTTCGATACGCGGGTTGCGTTCAGCCAGTGCGCCATTGACAACGCCGTCGGTGTCGATGATGCCGGCGAGAAACATTTCGGCAACCACCTCGATGATACCGGAGCCGCAAATACCGGTGACACCGATGCTGGCAGTGTCTGCCGCAAACGCGGAATCGTTTGACCAGGTATCGCTGCCAATCACGCTGAAGCGAGGTTCCAGCGTTTCCGGATCGATGCGAACCCTTTCAATAGCGCCAGGCGCCGCACGTTGTCCGCCACTGATCTGTGCGCCTTCAAACGCCGGGCCGGTGGGGCTTGAACAAGCCAGCATCCGTTCGCGGTTACCCAGTACGATTTCGGCATTGGTTCCCACATCAACGAGCAAGGTGATTTCGTCGAGTCCCTCGGGTTGTTCGGAAAGCACAACGCCTGCGGTATCGGCGCCGACGTGTCCTGCCACGCAGGGCAGCAGGTAGGCTTTAGCCAGCGGATGCGCGTGTACGCCCATGTCCGCTGCGTTCAACGTGAGTGATTCGTCGGTGGTCAGGGCAAATGGTGCACCGCCCAATTCAACAGGATCAATGCCGAGCAACAAATGATGCATGACCGGATTGGCAACAAAGCTCAGTTCGAGAATGTCTTCGGGCGTGATGCCAGCGCTCTGACTCACCTCAATGATGAGCTCGTTGATAGCACCGGTCACCGCGCTGTTCATGTCCTCGTGGCCGCCCGGGTTCATCATGACGTAAGAGACCCGACTCATGAGATCTTCGCCGAAGCGGATTTGCGGATTCATGGCGCCACTGCTCGCCATCACCTTGCCGGTCGCCAGATCACACAAATGAGCCGCTATCGTGGTGGACCCAACGTCAATAGCCAGCCCGTAAACAGCGGCCTTGAAGCCAGGCCAGAGGCCGATGATTTCAGCCGCATCCTGCTGTGGCTGATACACCGCAACCGTGACTTGCCACTGCTCTTTTCGCAGTATGGGTTGTAGCTGTTTGAGTATGGGCAGACTCGCGCTGACATCATTCAGCCCCCATTCCTGCGCCAGGGCTTGTTTCAGTCGGCGTAAATCCCCGGACGGGTCGTGCATATCCGGCTCCTGCACGTCTACCAGATACAGGCGTACCGCCGGATTGACCGTCATGTTGGCGTGATCGAGCGCCTTGCGAATCACTTGCTTGTGAACCTGGCTGTTGGCCGGAATATCAATGACCAGATCACCCTGGATCGTGGCCTGACAACCCAGTCGCCTGCCGTCGGCAAAATCACCGTTGATACGCTGATAACGCGCTTCTACCCGTGTGCTCTCTCCCAGGTTCTCCTTGCGCGATACGACATTGTGTTTGGAGAATTCTCCTTGCGAACAGTCAATCTGGCATCGACCGCACAGGCCGCGGCCTCCGCACACCGAATCCAGATCCACACCCAGATCGCGTGCCGCCTGGAGCAGGGAGGTGCCGATGGGAAAACTGCCGCGTTTGCCACTGGGGGTAAAGACAACCAGTGCCTGCACAGCGCTATCGTTCATGCGCGGCGACGCTTGCTGACACGCCTGCCCCGCGCAGCGCCTTCGCCTCCGGCTTCTGCCGGTGCACGGTACTTGCGAATCCATGCCAGACAATCGGGATCGTTACCCATCAACACATCGGCTGCCATAACCGATCGCATGACTTCCTCGTGGCACGGATTCGTGATGGCTGATGTCATGCCGGCACTGATCGCCATGGACAGAAATGCGCCGTTGATGCCGTTTCGCTCCGGTAAACCGAAGCTGACATTGGATGCACCGCAGGTGGTGTTGCAACCGAGCTCGTCACGGATACGGCCGAGGATATCGAACACCTGGCGACCGGCAAATCGCATGGCCCCGATGGGCATGACCAGAGGATCGATGACCACGTCGCTGGCGGGTATGCCGAAGTCACTGGCACGCTCAACGATTTTCTTGGCCACTTTGAAGCGCTCGTTCGGATCTTCGGAGATGCCGGTTTCATCGTTGGAAATGGCGACCACGGCGGCCTTGTATTTAGCCACCAGTGGTAGCACACGTTCCAGTACCTCGTCTTCTCCGGTCACCGAGTTGACCAGTGCCTTTCCCTGGTACACACCCAGTCCGGCTTCCAGCGCATCGATAATGGAAGAATCTATCGACAGGGGTACATCAGTAATGGATTGCACCAGTTGCACCGCTTGTGCGAGCAGGGCGGGTTCGTCTGCCAGCGGAATTCCGGCATTCACGTCAAGCATTTGTGCACCAGCAGCTACCTGGGCCAGTGCATCGGCCTCAACCCGGCTGAAGTCACCGGATTTCATTTCTTCCGCCAGTATCTTTCTACCGGTGGGGTTGATGCGTTCACCAATGATGGTGAAAGGATGATCCGACCCGATGATGTGCTCGCGGGTTGCAGAACTGATGATGGTGTCGGTCATTGTATTTTTTCCAGATGTTGCTGTACGGTGGCATCACCGTCGTAGGCGCGTGGATGCCACGGAGTGCGTCCGTTCAGAACACCTGAACGGGATACGATGTCGGGAACGGCATGTTCCTGTCGGTAAGCCATGATGTGTACGCCGTCCACACCCTCTATCTCTTTAACCTGCTGTATCAGATCGATACACAGTTGCAACCCTTCGGCCTTCTGATCAGTAGCGCCTTTAAGTCTGTCAATGATGCTGTCGGGGATGTGCACGCCGGGAACATTGCTGCGGATCCATTGCGCCGAGCGTGCCGAGGCCAGCGGTCCCACACCAACAATGATGAACACCTTGTCGTGCAGGCCCATGTCCCTGACGGTGTGCATGTACTGTTGCAAGCGCTCTATGTCATAGCAATACTGCGTCTGGATGAATTGCGCGCCCGCGGCAATTTTCTTCGCCAGCCGCAAGGGGCGCCAGTCAAACGGTTCCACAAACGGGTTGGCTGCCGCGCCGAGAAATACCCGTGGTGGGTCGTCCAGTTTACGACCGCTCTGGAAGGTGGATTTATCGCGCATGGTGCGCGCTATTTCCAGCAACGACATGCAGTCAAGATCAAAAACCGGCTTTGCTTCGGGATGATCACCGGTCTGCACGCCGTCCCCGGACAGGCATAGCATGTTGGCCACGCCCATCGCGGCACCACCTAGGATATCGCCCTGGATGGCTATGCGGTTCTTGTCGCGGCAGGATATCTGCTGGATCAGTGAATACCCCAGCCGAGTCAGCAGAGCACAGACGGCCAGTGATCCCATATGGCAATGCGCACCACTGCCATCGGTCGCGTTGATGGCATCCACATAGCCATCGAATAGCGCAGCTCTTTCATAAACAGCCGCGGGGTCGGCACTGTCAGGTGGCGCCAGTTCGCTGGTTACCACAAAATGACCGGCCCGCAGAATCCGTTCAAACCGGCCCGGTGAGGTATGGCCGGGCAGGATGGGCATCGGGTATCCCGGCACCGGTTCGTCAGGGAATATCATGCGTCTGAACGCTCTTCAATGGCGGCGGTTTGTTCGCGAACCACGCGGAGCCACGACGAGCTGCCTTTGAGTCGATGATCAATGGCGACTTGCACGGTAGCGATATCACCGCCATTTTTCATGCGCTGTGCACCTTGCCAGCCTTCCACCCAGACACAGCGCATGGCAGGTTTCACTTCGCAGTATCCGTCTGCCCGCACTCCCCCACACGGGCCATTTCGAATGCTCTTCGGGCAGTTCATGGGGCAGGACATGCCGGTGCTGCTCAGGGCGCACTGGCCGCACATCTGGCAGTCGAACAACACCCCCTTGACGGTTTTTTCAACAGCCGCTACCGGTTTCTCCAGTCGCTCATGTCCGATGCGATTGATGACCGGGGCGGCCATGAGCAAGGCTCGCTCAACGCCTGCGTAGATACGTTCCAGCAGGCGAGCATGCCGCACTGACCATTTGCGAATGACGTACACGGGCAGTTCAGCTATCGCTGCCGGGTGCGGCCGCACCGGGTGCGTCCACACCGGGTGCATCCACACCGGGTGCATCCACACCGGGTGATGTCGCGTTAGCAGTGTCGGCTGCAGCCAGTTCGGCGCGAGATTTACCCACGTTGGCAGCAACGCCCTTGGCTTTGGTCAACGCTTCCAGTGTGACCTCGTCCCATTGTTCAATCAACGCTGCGGCAGCGTTATCAGCTTCGGCCTGCAAGTCACCGCTGCACGGGCTTCGATCTCGACGCCAGTCTTCCAGATAGGCATCGCTCGACCCTTTGCCAGCCCGCATGGCAGCTCTGTCTATCGCTTCCTGGAACCGGGCGGGCAGCATGACCTTGGCGGTTTTGCGGCCGGCTTTGGCGGTAACCTGCGAGGGTATGTCGCGCCAGTAGATCTTGATCAGCTCAGGCATGATGAGTAGTAAGTCAGGGTTAGGCTGCGGCAATTCGGATGCCGCGCAATGAGTGTTCGAACGGTTGCAAACCGGTTACGTGAAACTGCAGGGGCAAGCCCAGCGAAGCAGCAGCCTGTTCAGCCGCTGAACGTCGTCGCGCCAGCTGTTCCGCCGCGTCGCTTTGCACCAGATAGACCACACGTGTGTAATGCGCAAAGTACTGATCTTTTAACTCCGGGTATCGGGTTATGCCCAGTCCATCAAGTATCAGGCGCTTGAAGTTGTCGACCAGATAATCGGTAAGATAAAAGGTGCCGAGCTCCTGTTCCGCCATGGCATCGAAGACGTCTTTACCCGCAAAAAAACTGTAACAGTGATCCCCTGGAAGTCGTTCAATGCCTTGTTGATCCAACACCTTGTCCAGTAGGCCTCCCGTGCCGCAATCACCATAAGCCACCAGAATGTGATCGTGCGTCTTGCGGGCATCGACGATCTTCTGTTCAACCGCCGGCGCAATACGTTGCGGGGTGTTGTGCCATTCTGCGGGCAAGCACTGAACATCGATATGCGACAACCGGTTTTGCCGGATGACCGCAACCAGTTCATGCGCGATAGCACCGCAGGCAATGACCAGTGTTCTGGCAGGCTGGTTCATGCGAGTCTCAAACCGATGTCTTGTGCGCAAGCGTGGCAGAGCGCTGCCCGTCAGCTGGCCAGACGCCTCTCAGCCACGAGTGACTTGGCAGTTTCCACAGCCACGGCTGCATCCCGGCAATAGGCATCTGCACCAACGGCTTCACCAAATTCTTCATTGAGAGGCGCACCACCGACCAGCACGATGAAATCATCCCGCATGCCTTGTTCCTTGAGCGTGTCTATAACTACTTTCATGTAGGGCATGGTGGTAGTGAGCAGCGCCGACATGCCCAGGATGTCCGGCTTGTGTTCTTCCAGCGCGGCGAGGTAGTCCTCAACCGGGTTATTGATACCGATATCAATGACTTCAAATCCTGCGCCTTCGAGCATCATGCCCACCAGGTTCTTGCCGATGTCGTGTATGTCGCCTTTGACGGTGCCAATAACCACCTTGCCAATCGACTCCGCACCGGTTTCCGCCAGTAAGGGTCGCAGGATACCCATGCCACCTTTCATGGCATTGGCTGCCATCAACACTTCAGGCACGAACAGGATGCCATCACGAAAATCAATGCCGACAATGCGCATGCCTTCTACCAGGGCATCGTTCAGAACCTTGTCCGGGCCCCAGCCTCGTTCAAGCAGGATATTGGTGCCTTCCATGACTTCTTCCTGCAGGCCGTTGTACAGGTCGTCGTGCATCTGTTCCACCAGCTCGTCATCGTTGAGCTCGGCCAGAATGATGTCTTCTTCGTCGTCAAAATTGTCTTGTTCGGCCATGAGATTTTCTCACCAGTGGTTTCTTGCATGGTAACTAGGTGTATCGGCCGCCCATAGCCAACGAATTCCACCGTCACGACTCATAGGGTATCGATACGCGACACTTTTCCGGGTTGGCACAAAACTTTTGAACGAAAACCCACGCTACGTCACTATTCGCCGGTGAACGTTGGTTTTCGCTTGTTCAGAAAGGCATCAACGCCTTCTGCAAAATCCCGGGTCTGACTGGCAGCTTGCTGATAGTCTCGCTCCAGGTTCAGCTGCTCATCCAGTGTGCGGGTTTGTGACAGGCGCAGCAGCTGTTTGGTGAACGCCAGTCCGGTGGTCGCCTTGAGTGCAAGGCGGTGAGCCAGTTCCGCAGTCTCAGACTGCAGCGCATCGTCATCCACACAGCGCCAGATCATGCCCCACTGTTCGGCTTTCTCAGCCGAGACCGGTTCGCCTGTCATGCACAGTGCCGTGGCTCGTGCCAGGCCTATCAGCCGGGGCAAGGTCCAGGTACCTCCACCGTCTGGCACAAGTCCCAGCTGATGGAATGACTGGATGAATTTTGCCGAACGTGCAGCGAGTACGATGTCACAGGCGAGAGCCAGATTGGCAGCAGCACCAGCGGCAACACCGTTCACACAGGCAATAACAGGAATGTTCAATCCGGTGATCGTCCTGACGAGCGGGTTGTAGTGTTTTTCGATCACATCCCCCAGCCCGCCCATGTCCAGATCGGCCAGGTCCTGGCCGGCAGAAAACCCCCGGCCGGCACCGGTGATTACCAGACAGCGGATATCGGAAGACTGCTGTACCTGCGACAGGGCCTCTTGCAGTTCAAGGTGCATGTCTGCCGTGAAGGCATTGAGTTTGTCGGGTCGGTTCAGCGTCAGCCAGGCAACACCGGCATCCTGCCCGAACTCGATACACGTAAATTCTGTCGCCTTGTTCATGCTCTTATTGCGCCCCGCGGGGTTTGGCCGATCTGAACAGGCTGGCGATCAGCACCAGCAGGAACGCCCCGAACAAGGCGCGTAGCAAGTAGTCGAAACTGCTGACATCCACTGCCAGGGCCTGCCCGACGATGACCGGGAAAAACGCTCCCAGTGACGCCCCGATAACGCCGAGTAAAATGTTCACGACAAACACGACACCATGGCCGCGCAGCAGGACGGCGGCAACGCCGCCAAAGACGATGCCGATCAGCAGCATCAGGATGAGATTGGCTATGGGCAAGTGGATGGCTCCTGTTCAGTACGCCATGCAGCAGGCGGATACGTCAGTGTCAGTACTGCCCGGCTGGGCAGCGCTGCCGAGAGTATAGGTTAAGGTCTGACATGCTGATGTCAACTTGCGCACGAGCAACACAAGTTAACAGGATCAAGACGCAAGAGGCCGGTCTGAGCGCAGCAGTTTGTGAACCTCGTTGATGGCCAGCGACAACATGGCGAAGTCCACCGAGCTGTTGGCTTTCAGATCGGATATCAAGGCACGATATTGCTCAGTCGCCGTGCCGTGCCGATCCGCCCATTGCCGAACGCGCTCTTCGGCTGGCAGGCTATCGTCGGTGGCGCTGGCAACCTCAGCGCAAAGGTGGCGCTGCTGGTAATGCAGATCACCGCGCAGCTCGGCCGTGGCCAGTTTGTGCCAGTGGGAACTGGCTACCAACGTACCAATACGTTCGCGCAGCCAGCTCAATTCCAGATGCTGACCCAGCGCAAAATACACCGCTGCAATGTCCGCCACCGGTTGTTCCAGTGACCGGGCGATTTCAACAATGTCCAGTGATGAGGACAAGGGCACAACGCGGGCAACGTCGACTGCCGTGGCTTCGGGTGCGCCGGCGTTAGTGAAGTGAGCGACCCGTTGATCAAGCGTGGCCTTCTCAGCGGCTGACAGGCACGCCGGCATCGAGTCCACCAGTTCGCGCAGACCCGGTTTGAAATGCGCGACCAGCTCCGCAATGGTGTTATCGGTCTTGCGTGTACGTATCAGCCAGTGTGTGGCTCGTTCGACCAACCCGCGCACCAGAATCTGCATGCGGTATTGCTCATCTGCAGCAATCTGGTTATCCAGGTTTTCAATGGATGCCCATAAGGCTGGCAGATCGAAGATGTCCTTGACGATGACAAAAGCGGTGGCCACATCCGGTGATGTTGCGTTCAATTCCTGTTGCATGCGAAAAACGAATGTGGGTCCGAGACGATTGACTACATCGTTGGTGACCACCGTGGCAATGATTTCTGGGCGTAGTCGGTGCTCGCAGATCTGAGTGCTGTGAGCGCTTTTCAATGCAGCCGGAAAGTAGTTCATGAGGATGGATTCCAGTGCGGCATCCTGAGTGAAGTCGGAGTTGAGCAGTTCATCGAACATCACCATTTTGCTGTACGACACCAGCACGGCAATTTCGGGCCGCACCAGGGCGCGGTCATTGGCCATGCGTTCGGCGATCTCTTCACTGTCGGGAAGGAATTCGATGTCTCTGTCGAGCCTGCCAATGGCTTCAAGATGCTGCATGAAGCGAGATTGCTCGTTGAATGCCAACGGGCCATCCACCGCACACAGGTCTATGCATTGCGTTTGCAGATAGTTGTCGCGTAAAACGTGAGCGGCAACGTCGTCTGTCATGGATTCCAGCAACTGATCCCGCTGCTTGACGGTCATGTCGTCGCTGGCCACCACGGCATTAGCCAGGATCTTGATGTTGACCTCGTGATCAGAGCAATCCACACCGGCGGAGTTATCAATGGCATCGGTGTAGATCAGGCCGCCGGCCTGGGCAAATTCGATACGACCGCATTGTGTGAATCCCAGGTTGCCACCTTCACCCACAACACGTGCTCGCAGATCAGCGCCGTTGACACGCAGGTTGTCGTTGGCACGATCTGCGGCCTGTGCATGCGTTTCAGTGGCAGCTTTTACGTAGGTACCAATACCGCCATTCCACAGTAGATCTACCGGTGCCTTGAGAATGATCGAAATCAGCGCGGTGGGCGTGAGCTTGCTTTCTTCGGTGCCCAGACGTGCTTGAGCCTGTGGTGACAACTCGATCTGTTTGGCCTGCCGCGAAAAGATACCGCCGCCTGCGGAGATAAGCTCGGCGTTGTAGTCCGACCAGCTGGAACGTGGCAGGTTGAACAGCCGTTGCCGTTCGGCAAATGCACTGGCGGCATCCGGGTCGGGGTCTATGAATATGTGCTGGTGATTGAAGGCAGCAACCAGTTGCAGATGGGGTGACAACAGCATGCCATTGCCGAACACATCACCGGCCATGTCGCCAATGCCCGCTACCGTAAAGTTATCCTGCTGCGTATTGATCTGCAGGTTGCGGAAATGCCGCTTGACCGATTCCCAGGCACCGCGTGCCGTGATACCCATTTTCTTGTGGTCGTATCCCACAGAGCCGCCAGAGGCAAAGGCATCGCCGAGCCAGAAGCCATAGTCGATGGCAACGGCGTTGGCATAATCAGAGAATGTGGCGGTGCCCTTGTCCGCGGCAACTACCAGGTAAGGGTCATCGCCATCGTATCGAACCACCTGCGCCGGTGGTAGCACTTCAGCGCCGTTGAGGTTGTCGGTAATATCCAGAAGGCCACTGAGGAAGGTGCGGTAACACTCAACCACAACCTCCATCATGGCATCACGTTCGGCCGGTAAGGACGCTTTGACGTAAAATCCGCCTTTGGATCCCACGGGTACGATGACAGCGTTCTTGACCATTTGTGCTTTCATCAATCCCAGCACTTCGGTGCGGTAATCCTCACGCCTGTCTGACCAGCGCAGGCCACCGCGCGCCACAGGACCGCCGCGCAGATGAATACCTTCCACTCGCGATGAATACACGAATATCTCGACCATGGGTCGTGGTAAAGGCAAGTCTGGCACCGCCGCACAATCGAACTTGAACGACAGGAAGTCACGGTACTGACCGTGCGCGTCTGTGCGGTACGTATTGGTGCGCAGGATGGCCAGAATCAGATTGCGATAGCCGCGCAGGATGCGATCCTCATCCAGGCTGACGATGTTATCCAGTGCATCGTCTATCTTTTCCTGGAGTGATGCCAGATCCTGAGCACTCGATGTGCCGGCCGGCTTGAAGCGCGCCTCAAACAGCTGCACGAGCAGGCGAGTGATAGAGGCATTGGCCACCAGGCTATCGATCATGTAGGCCTGGGAAAACGGTACGTCTATCTGCAGCAGGTATTTGCACAACGCTCGCAGAATGACCACCTGCCGCCAGTCCAGTGCGGCATCGAGCATCAGCCGATTGAATCCGTCGTTTTCAACAGAGCCGCGCCAGATATGATCGAAGGCGGTCTGGATCCGGGCTGCTGTTTCTTCGGCGTTTTCACTGACCGCCTCACTGGTCTGTTGCACGGTAAATTCATGTATCCAGACCAGCGGGGCATCATGGCGACGGATTTCAAACGGGTGCTCCGACTCGACTCTTAGCCCCATGTTCTCAATGATGGGTATGACGTCTGACAGTGACACCGGTTGTTCCAGTGCAAACAGCTTGAAATTGATGATGCCGGTATCGGCAACGATATGCCGGTAGAAGCTCATCACGGGCGCATCGACGGGTACATGATTTTCGATAAAGTCAATATCTGCGGCAGCGGCACGTGCCGAGTAGTCTTCACGGTAACTCGACGGGAAGGCTGTGGCGTATCGGCGTTGCAGTTGCATGGCCACAATTTCATTGTGCTGGTCGCGCAGCGTAGCTTCGAGCTTGTCTGTCCAGGTGACGGCCGCCTGCCGGATGTGCAGCTCGATGGCCGGCCAGTCGATGTCACGCAGGTAGGGTGGGTTTTTCTGAATGACGAAATGCAATCTGGCCAGCGCTGAGCCTGACGAAAAACGGGTATCGAAACCGGCACTGATCCCGTTGATGTGTGTCTTGAGTATGTGCTCGATACTCAAGCGTAAATCGCGGCTGTAACCGTCTCGCGGGATGTACACAAGGCAGTTGCAGAAGCGCCCCAGTGAATCGCTGGAATGAAACAGTCGAACCTGCTGGCGTTCCTGCAGGGCAACGATGCCGCTTGCCATTGTCAACAACTCGCTGCTGCGTGTCTGCATCAGCATGTCACGTGGCAAGCCGCGCAGCGTGGCTGCAATGGCCTTGCCATCGTGTGAATCATCGTGTGCGGCGGATGCAATCAGTACCCGCTCCACGCGTTCGCGCATCCACGGTATCGAGCTGACTGCCTCGCTCTGCAAGCCGCTGATGAACAAACCCACAACACAGCGAAGTCTTGTCAGCTTGCCTGATGCATCATGACAGGCGTGCAGGATCATGTCGGCAGGCTCGTTGCGAATGATCGGTGACACGCGACCGGATTTACACACCACCAGCGGATCATCTGAAAATACCGTTCCAAGCTCGGCTACGTTCAGGCCATCGGGTAACAGATCAATGGTTTCCCAACAGCTTGTGCAGGCTTGCTGATCCAGAATTCCAAGCGTTGCGTTCAGGGTGTGGAAGTTTGAATCCGCTTCCAGTTCCGCGTATCCCATACACGCAAACTGCCTGGCAGCCAGCCATTGCACGAAGTCGGCCTGTTCGGTGCCCGCCAGTACCGCAGCGATATCATCCAGCTGTTGGTGCATGACGTCGCGATCGTGTTGAATGGCCTTGAGCGCATCGAACAGCTGATCAACCAGCTGCCGGATGTTGGCGTGGTTGTTTTCTGGCAAGGCATCAATCTCGATATGAATCAGGGATTCATGCGGGGCGGTGGCCTGTATGCCAACCCATTGGCCCTCATCATCACGCTGCACGCCGATGATCGGGTGGATGATGCGGTGAACCGTATGACCTTCCCTGTCCAGATTGGCCTGCAGCGAGGACACCAGCCAGGGTTGATCATTGGCTACCAGCTGAATAACCGTATGGGGAGATTGCCAGCCATGGGTATCGAACACCGGATTGAACACCGAGTGCCTGGGTGTACGGGCGTTGCTGCTTCTGGCGAGTTGCCAATGCGACAATGCGGTACCTGCCAGATCATCGGCGCTGACCGAAGCCAGTTCATCGGCCGGCAGGTGTTCAAAGTAGGCGGGAATGAATTCTTCGAGTTGTGCTCTATGATCTTCAGACAAGGAGCGTGGTAATGCCTCCAGAATGCGATCGATCAGAGCCCGTTGATTGGAAACACCGTCGTGCTGACCCTGTTGCGGATCGGACATGGCGCTACTCTCCTGGAAGTTAGCCAAAGGGTAACACTGACACGCTGCAGATTGCCTGCCAGCACAATGATAATCTTGTATTAAACAACGGATACCATTCATGAGTAACACTGCAATAACCGTACGTCTGCAACAGCCGTCAGCGCGTTGCCGAAGCGCGCTTTCCCGGTGGCGCCTGCTGCAGCGCTCACTAACGGTGATGGTCGTTGTGCTGCTAACCGGGTGTGTCAGTGTTCAGACCACCAAACCGGGTGCCATCGGCATTGATCGCACGCAGCGCATGTCATCACTGGTCTCTGCTGAAGAGCTTGAAAAAGGTGCCGTCGCGGCCTACGCACAAGTGTTGGGGCAAGCGAAAAAAGAAGGCGCCCTGAATACGGATGCGGCGATGACCCGACGTGTAAGGGCCATTGCTGACCGGCTCATACCGACGGTGGTTTTCTTCAGGCCAGACGCCCGGGCTTGGGACTGGCAGGTTAACGTCATCAATTCTGAACAGCTCAATGCCTGGGCAATGCCGGGTGGAAAGATCGCCTTCTATTCGGGAATTATCAACAAGCTGCAACTCACTGATGCTGAAATCGCCGCCATCATGGGGCACGAAATTGCACACGCCCTGCGAGAACATTCACGCGAGCGGGCATCCGGTGAAGCCAACAAGGCGCTGGTGATTGGCATTCTGGGGGCGGCCACTGGCGCTGGCAGAACCACTCAGGCACTGGCTGATCTGGCGATCACCACGACCATTGGTCTACCTAACAGCCGCCTGCATGAAACGGAATCGGATCGTATCGGCATTGAACTGATGGCGCGCGCCGGCTACGACCCGCAGGCAGCAATTCGAGTGTGGCAGAAGATGGCAAAAGTAACCGGCGGCAAGAGTGGGCCGGAATTCATGTCGACGCACCCATCGAATGAATCCAGAATCAAGGATCTGACGCAATACGCCCAGATTGTCATGCCGCTGTATCAGAAATCCAAACGCTGAATACCGGTGAGTGGCGGTCAGATACCGCCAATGCGCCCAGCGAAAAACGCCAGTGCGGCGAGTACCACCACGGTGGCTGTGCCAACGGACACGGTATTGGTCCGGGAGCCACCGGGTGACCGGGCGGGTAGCCAGATAACCAGGTAGCCAATCAAGGCGCCGGCGAAAACCCCGCCAAAATGCCCCCAGAAGGAAATACCAGGCACCAGTAGCGGCAAGGCCAGATTCAGCACCACCAGACCAAAAACCGGTGATTGCTGCGGTTTGATGCCACGTTCGTGAAGGGCCACACCCATGGCGCCGGCCAGGCCCAGCACAGCGCCTGAAGCACCGAGCGTGAACTGCTGCCAGTCGAACAGCATCACCGCCAGTGATCCACCAAACAGGCTGGCCAGATACATCAGCGTAAACAGCAGGCTGCCGAAGCGTTGCTCCAGTTGGGGCCCCAGCATATAAAGCAGGTACATGTTGAAGGCAATATGCAGCAGGCTGCCGTGCAGAAACCCGGACGCGAGCAGACGCCACCAGTGCCCCTCCTGCACCGCTGGGCCGTACAGCACGCCCAGATTAGTGACCATACCCTGAGTGGCGGTCTGCGCTATGTACAGCGCAACCGTTATCCCGATGATGGTTAGCGAGACCGGGCAGCCGCGCGGAATCCGAAGCCAATCAGGCAAATCGTTCACCCACAGATTGCATCTGTTCGCGCGTCAGACGCGCACCCATCTGCTGCACCAGTGTGGTGGCGGCATAACCTGCCAGCTCGCCACAGTCCGCAAATGGCATACCGTGAGTCAGGCCATGCAGAAACGCCCCGGCATAAATGTCACCCGCACCATTGGTATCAACAGCGGTCACCTTCTTGGCAGGAATGTCATACAGCTTTTCACCATCGAACACCAATGCGCCGAGAGGGCCGCGCGTAACGGCGAATTGCCGGGCCAGCGTTTTCATGCCGGTGACACAGTCATCGAGGTTGTCGGTGTCGAACATCAACCTGGCTTCGTCTTCGTTGGCAAACAGCATGTCCAGCCCGTCACCGACGATTTCCAGCAAACCGTCCTTGAAAAAGTTGACCATGTTGGCATCAGACAAGGTCAGTGACGTCTTGATGCCATTGGCCTGGGCGATTTCCCGCGCTTTCACGGCAGCAGCGCGAGCGTTGACTTCCGGTACAAGGTAACCCTCTATATAGACATACTCAGCACTTTTCAGAGCAGTCTCATCCAGCTCTGCAACACTGATTTTCTGTGTAATGCCCAGATAGGTGTTCATGCTGCGCTGAGCATCGGGTGTGATCATGACGATGCACTTTCCCGTGTGGCCATCGTCCAGCTGGCCCGCCTTCAGATTGGTCTGCACGCCGTTCGCCGCCAGATCGTCCAGAAAGTAACTACCGGTGTCGTCGCTGGCGACTTTGCAGGAATAGAACGCGTCAGAGCCCAACTGAGCCGCAGCCGTGATGGTGTTCGCCGCTGAACCGCCGCCACAGGGGCGTGATTCGATGCCGGAGAGTTTGCCCAGCAGCTCGTGATGACGATCTTCTTCGATCAGGGTCATCAGGCCCTTGTCTATATTGAGCTCCCCGAGCAGGGCTTCGGGAACCTCGTATTCGAGGTCAACCAGGGCGTTGCCGACACCGTAGACGTGAAACTGAGGCATGAAATATCCGCTATCTGTTAAAAGGATGTGGATTATCGCTGGTTGCGCGCCAGATAACTATCTACAATTGCCGCTTTTGCCCGTTGAGGTCTTCATGCGTACACACCCCTGTGGGGTTATCACCCGAGAGCAACTGGATGCCGAGGTGGCTTTTTGTGGCTGGGTCCATCGTCGTCGCGATCACGGTGGTGTCATATTCATCGATCTGCGCGATCATACCGGTCTGGTACAGGTCGTCTTCGATCCTGATCGGGCCGAAACCTTTGCGCGTGCCGAGGAGGTACGCAACGAGTTTGTTCTGCGCATCACCGGCAAGGTGCGCCATCGACCCGAGGGCACCGTCAACCCGGACATGACCACAGGTGAAATCGAGGTGCTTGGCTACGAGCTGGAAATTCTTAATCGGGCCGCAACACCAC
>CALLPU010000018.1 GCA_938016235.1 uncultured Granulosicoccus sp.
AGCATGAGTCGAGTCCCCAAGCTACTGCGTGATGCAATCAATCAGGCGTTTGAGCACAGCGATCTTGCCGACTTCATCAAAGACATCTCTGTTGAAATGCAGGAAGCCAATGACTCTTCACTGGACTACTGGTTATTCGCAACCTGTGACAGTAAAGCCGCCAAATCCTACCTGCGAATTGAACGAATCATGCAAAGCGCCTGTATTGAGGCCTGTACACGCGAATCCATCACTATTCCGTTCCCACATCTATCGATCGTACAAAAATCTCTGACGGCACTTGCGTAACAACAAGACAACGAGATGCGACTCCACAGTCGCACCTCGCTTTTTCTTAGACCCTGATTAAGTTGTCCGGTCAGCTATCACGATCCTCACAACGATCTTTGATCGCAAGCCCGACACGCACCCCCAATAGCAGCACAAGCAAACCAATAAACCACGCGCCAAGTGATCCTCCACCGCCGCTACCCGTTTGCGCTCGACTCGAGCTAAAGGCCGGCGCCTGAACATCCTGCCGTGACGACACAACAGCCTGGCGTTGACGTTCACTGCGAGCCAGACGCTCACGCTCAACACGTGCAGCGTTTTGCCTGTCAATGCCCGCATTCGCAAACACCTCATCTCGCACAGCGATCAGTGACGTATAGGGGGTGACCAGCCCGTGGGACAGAGCCATGTCAGTGATACCTTGCCGTGTATCGTCTGTTTCACCAATAACATCCTGCTGGTATTGAAGCTCTTTGATGGTGGCAAATGCCCACAGACGTTCAAGTTCCGGATTACTCGAGTCGTTATCGGGAAATCGTAAATCCGACACATACTGTTTACTCTCACCAGAAACGTCGGCTTTCAGCGTTAATCTGGCCAACCCGCTGCCAGCGTACTTTCCCAGCACGATCAACTGCTCACCCCGGTAAACGCGAGTGAACTTATCGGGTGTCAAGTCACGGGTACGAATGCCGTCGATGTCAACGTCAATGTTGTGCAAAGCTTCATGCGTGACCTTGCCAACCACCTGCATCATCAGGCCAATCACATCGTCATCGGTGGATACGTTTACCGCAAACCCTTCCGAGTGTCGCGTCAGTCCTTCCAGCAAGGGGCGATTGGCACTGTTTCCCATCACCGCCGTAAACAGGCGCACGTCTACTGTTTCCATCAACTTCAAAAAGCCCGTCATTTCGGTCTCGCCGACGTTGGCGACACCGTCAGTGACCAGCACAACCGCGGTAGTTCTATCATCATCCAGCGACTTCACCGCCTTGTGCAAACCATCAAACAGATTGGTGCCTCCACCCACTTGCAAAGCATCCAATTGCCGGACGGTGCGGGCAACAGTCTCGGGTGTCACCGGCAACATTGAACTGGAAAGACTTTTCGCAGCGCTACTGAACAGAATGACCTTGAACCGATCATGCGGTTGCAAGGCCCGCAAGGCACGTTGCACACCTTCCACTAACGTAGGTAGCTTGCCAGCCATTGAACCCGACGTATCAAGCACAAACAACCAGTCCCGCCCTTCGGTAATCGGGGCAAGATCAATTCCGGGAGTCACTGTCAGCATGAACGTACCGGTAGAAGCACCCGGCTCCTTGTACGTGACCATGTCTATCGCTCCTGGCAGGTTTTCTGCCAGACGCCAATAAACCACGATATCCCGATTCAGGGTGTACACCACATTCTGAGTATGTTCGTGCGAAGTCACCAGGCTTGCATTATCAGATACACCAGCCTGACCAGGCCCTACAGGTTCATCCGCGGTTAGCCTTTGAACAATCTCCTCATCAGGCAAAGGCGCACCCGCCTGGGTACCATTGCCAGATTGACTACCCATGGTCAATTCCCATTCCCCGCTATCCAGCTGCTGAATGGCTGCCTGGCCACGCGTGACGCGCATCGCATCAACCGGGTAGGCTGATCGCAAGGCCAACTTGAACGAAAAGGCATCACTCACCTGCTCATTTCGGTTCCAGAAACTGGCCTTGACGTCGTCAACGCCGCCGTCTTGCAACGGGTAGACATAACGCCCCATGGCATGGTCCACGGCGGCTCGTTGCAGATAGACGAGCCGCACTCTTACATCCTGACCTGCTCTCACTGGCGCTACCTCCATCTCGAAAGTACGGTACTCATCCTGTTCAACCAACGCTGAGTCCCCACCTGATTGCACTTGCTGCTCGTGCAAGTCCCGGGCAGCCTGCTTTTCGAGCACTTCGGCGTGAACGGGCTGGCCATCGAGCCAGAACGTAAACTCACCCACCGCTGCCTCCTCGGGCACGGGAAAACTGTATATGGCTCGCCGATCAGCACCATGCGTATTGCGAAAAATCTGATCAACCTCCGTAACCGCGTAGCCGTTTTCAATCACGACAGAGACATGCTGCTCCGCCAGCTCCAGCGGCAAACTGCCGTCTTTGGGAGTCAGAAGCCCGGCGGCTGACACACTCTGGGCGGCAAGCATCAGCAATCCACTGATCCCTGCCAACACACTGAATTTGCGCATAAGACATGCTTTTTTAGTTAATTTATTCAGATACTTACAAAGCTTATTCATGAGCTTTCCTTTATTAAACAACGTTCAATTACTAGTCACACCACGTTCTCACTGAACGCAGATCGGGCATATATTGAACATTGTTTAATTATTATGCAAGCGCTTTTTGAACGTCGTTTAATTATTAGTGACTGGCTGCTCGTCTGATACGTGACCCAGATCGTTATACTTTGAGGATTCCCTCTCCACAACGTGCACAAAATGGGTCGACGCAGCGATCACAGTCGAGAAGAGCTTCAGGAACTGATCGTCGATGCCACCTTGTCGCTGGTTCGCGAACACGGAGCCGATCGGGTTACCGCACGTCGCATTGCACAGGCTGTGGGCTACACCCCCGGCATGCTGTACTCGGTGTTTGTCAATCTGCAGGACATCTTCCTGCACGTCAATCAGCTGGGTCTGTTCACACTGCACAAACAGTGCACTCAGGCCATTGAAGGCAATTCGGATCCCGGTGCCGCCATCAAGGCGATGGGCCGAGCCTACTTGCGCTTCGCCGCCGAGCACACTCACCAGTTTGACCTGATGTTTACCCGCACTGAGTTACCTGCGGCACCCACGGCTACATCACTGAAACACCAGATTCATTCGTTATTCGATCTGGTTGAAACACAGCTGCGGATATTGAAACCTGGCGCTTCCGACAAGGAGCTGACCCTTGCGGCCAGAGCGTTGTGGTCCGGTGTACACGGTACGGCTGCGCTGCGTTTGTCGAACCAGTTATATCTTGACGAATCCGAAGCAGATCGCGATATCGTGGAGCTGTTGGTGAACAACTTCCTGATCAGCTGGCAGCGCTGAGGCCATGCGAATCGCGCAGACGCAACAACCGGCAGTAGTTATCCCAACACTCACACGTCACAACGTTTAGCAGGACAAAGCATATGCCTCATATAGCTTCACCGCTTTTCTCATGAGTATCTCCTGGCTTCTGGTTACCGGCCAGATGATGCTGATCGCTCTGCTGGTGTCTCCCGCTGAGCAGTTGATACCCAATTCGCCAAGCAGCGTTCTGGGCTTTGCGTTCATTGCACTATCCATCATGATAGCCGGATGGGCTTTCAAGAGCATGCGATCCGGCACCTTCACTGTCATGCCAGAACCAGCCACTCACGCAACACTGACTCAAGCGGGCCCCTACGCGTACGTTCGTCATCCCATGTACAGTGCCGTTATTGTTGGTGGAATAGGCGCGGTGATCAGCCATGCAACGCTTACGCACGGTGTTGTGCTGGTAGCGTTAGTGTTGCTTCTGATAACCAAACTGGTGCGCGAAGAGCGTTATCTTATGCATCGCTACAACGACGATTACGTCAGGTACAAAAGCCACACCAAGGCGCTTGTACCGTTCGTATGCTAGAACGCCATACTGCAGCGAGTGTTATGAGCGCTGCATTCCACGTTATCGGATGGACGGAATAACAGTGCCTACACGTGCAAACGCTGGCAATACAGAGGACTCAGACCACGCTCAAAAGCATTGGGGTCGAATTGGCGTGATCACCGCAGGGTTCATGTCGCCTTTTTACGGGCAAATCGTTGAGGGCATTTGCAATTACCTGACGTCCCGCCAGTATCAGGCACTGGTGCAGTCCAACCTGCACTCGCGCATGAGCAAGCTGCTGGCAAACTCCACCCTGACCGATTTACAGTGTGATGGCCTGATCATACACGCAGACACGCTGAGCGATAACGAGCTGAACGCCTTGCTGGAGCGCTACGGCAAGGCGAT
>CALLPU010000019.1 GCA_938016235.1 uncultured Granulosicoccus sp.
CTGATTTCAATGGATACAACCGAGCTTCACAGCGACTATCAGCTTAGCCCACTGTCTATCGATGATTGCACCGCGTTGTGCCAGGACGAACGCTTCTCTGATCAACTTTCGCTGCCAGCGTGCACGGCCTTTTTAATATCCCAGAATCTTGTTGCAACAGCTGCCCACTGCGTCAAACCCGAAGATGACGACGGCGCACTGGGACTGCGCTGTAGGGATCTGCGGATTGTTTTCGATTACAGGCTCGATGATGCCAATCCCGACTACACAGCAGTAAATCAAGACAGTGTCTATCGTTGTTCTGCCGTAGAGGATGGCGTCTATTATCCCCCTGATGGACCTGACTGGCGGATTATCAGGCTGGACCGCCCAGCAGTCTCCAGTCATCGACGTACCCTTCGAGTAAGCACAGCGAAAAACGTCAGACCCAACACACCGGTTGCGGTTATAGGCCACCCGCGTGGATTGCCGATGAAAGCCGCTGGCAACGCTGTGATCCTGCGACACGGGTCTCTGGGTGGTGCAGTAGCCGATCTGGATACATTTGTGGGTAACTCAGGTTCCCCTGTTTTTACAGACTACGGATGCGGGCCCGTCGTTATCGGCCTGCTCTCTCGGGGAAGTGAAGACTTCACGCTGCAACCTGACAGTGGCCAGTGTCTCAACTCATATTGGTGCAATGACGGTGCTTGTCTTGGTGAGAAGATAACCTCATCCAGCACCATTGCCGACTACGCCGATCGTCCGTTTTCCGGTTGTTGACACATGGCATTCAGACTAATTCAGCTGCTTGTTCTACTCAGCAGTTTTATCTCATGCGTCGGGCTGGCAGAGGATGCGGACGCACTGGAAGCACTTTCATTCAAACAGCGTGAACATCAAGCTATCGTGGTTGGTATCAACGCCTATACGCATCGCTATGTGGAGCAACTGGAATTCGCAGTCAATGATGCAAGGCGACTGGAACGATCACTATCAGCATTGGGCTACGATGTTACTGTGCTCACCGACGATCAGGCGACACCAGAGCGGATACTGGATGCCATACGCATCGCAGGTGACCGACTCACACAAGCGCCCGCTTCACGGCAAGGCAACCTGGTTTTCGCATTTTCAGGCCATGGCTTCAGTCAGGGTAATGAAAACTACCTCGGTACCGTACATACCGACCCCTCGCAACTGGCGAACAGTTCGCTGTCAATCACTGCGCTAAAAGATGGCGTAAGCCAGGCAAACGTCAAACGCAGCTTCCTGTTCATTGATGCCTGTCGACGAGACCCTGGCAAGGACTTTCAAGGACCCAGTCGCCGATTTGTGTTCGACGATCAGGCTGAGGGTGTTGCCATACTCTACAGCACCGCTCCGGATACGCTGTCGTATGAGGATCTGGAATATAAAGCAGGTTTGTTTTCGTATTTTCTGGCTGACGCGCTGAATGGGTCGGCTGCCGATAACGCTGGGAACCTTTCATTTTCCAGCGTAGAGCGCTTTGTGGTGGACCGCGTGGTTGAACGCTCTACAAAGCGCTACGGACGAACACAACGGCCTTACATTGCCGGTGAGCGTAGCGGGTTATTTACTCTTGGACACGTCTCCCGTGTGGCAAAAGAGCTGCAGCCGGAAACGCCGGTTGACCAACCGCCCAAACCTCGAGGGTTCACTCGCACCCTGAAAACTCTTGGCGTGTTAGCGCTCGCTGCTGGCCTGGCGAAGACGCTGTCAGACAACGATGATGAAACGCGGCCAAACACGGTCAATTTCGTTATTCCAACACCGTGACCGCCTCATGCCACCGTCGTGTGCGCTATTACACCCAGACGAATCACAGAGTTTGGCAAAAAAAGAAATTGATGAGAGAACAGATTTAACCCGCCGCGCCTGTGCCGACGAAGCCCACCATACGGCTGATCAGTTCACCATCCATTTCAACGAAATACTGGCCATGCTGAACCATATCTTTGCCATCTGGCCCTTTGCCACCGAAGGCGACAGTAGCGCGCGTCATGCCAGCGGTGGTGTCAGTACTTGTTACTTTAGCTGACCAGCCCGGTGCGTTGGCACTGAACATACCGACATAGTCACTTAGAGCGGTAATACCCGTTAGTGTCTGAGGCGTTCGAGGATCATCGTATTGAACAGTTGCCGTCACGGCGCTGCGGATCTTCTCTTCCCTCGCCTCGGCCGACTCAAGCTGCCAGGCATCAAAAAAAACACTGATCGAATCCGTCATGTCACACTCCTCTCTCGCTGTACCAGACTCTGGTATTGCCGGACGCACCAGTGTAGCGATTTCTCAGTCACACACCAAGGGTCTGCAACTGGAGTCAGTCAGGTAATAAATGCGCCTGACTGCCTTCAATGACACGTGAATACCTACACGCGCATGCCGGTGCTTGCGTCAAAACAATGCACCAGTTCCGGCTTTATGCCAAAACTGATGGTTGAACCTTTGGGAACCGCAGGCGGCTTTTCCGTTTTGGCAATGAATTCCACGTTCGAGGGAGTAATCAAATGAACCAAAGCATATTCGCCCAGGTTCTCGACCAACTCCAGCTTTCCGTCCACAACCGCATTGGCCGAATCAGTGACCGTGAGATGTTCCGGACGAAATCCAACTTCCATGTTGGCCAACATTTCTCGTCCCAGCCGAGTATCACCACCTTGAGCGAGATCTGCCATTGAGAAAAAATTCATCTTGGGACTTCCAATGAACTGCGCAACAAAAGCATTTTGCGGACGATCGTACAGTTCGATAGGCGAGCCTACCTGCTCGATGAGCCCGTCTCGCAGCACCACAATCTTGTCGGCAAGTGTCATCGCCTC
>CALLPU010000020.1 GCA_938016235.1 uncultured Granulosicoccus sp.
GCCTGCTTTTCCCGAGCGCCATATCAGGACAGCCAGAACCAGCGCTAGAAACGCATCCACTTCCATGTCAAATCGAGCACCGAAAGTAGATGCCAGCCGACTGCGTCGCGCCAGATAACCGTCAACACCGTCCAGCGCCAGCAGCGCCAGCACGGCTGCTGATACCACCCAGAGAAACGCTGTTCCGCTGGAGTCTGAGAACAGGGATGCATCGTTGACCAGCGGTATGAGTGCAGCCAGCAGCGCTGTTCCCGCCGCACGCACGGACGTGATCATGTTTGCCGGGCCAAAAACACCATGAACATGGGTAGGTAGTGCGCGTCGAATCAACAACACCATACCCAGCCAGATGATCAGTGATGTGATGATTGGCTGTAAGCCAGCATCGAAGCCGTTGCTTAGCGTTAGTACGCCGATAACCACAATCAACGAGCAGACGAGTAGCGTGGTGTTTGCGCCGCGCGGAGTGCGCGGCTTGTCGGGATGCACATCAGGTTGTGTCTGTTGTGATGCCAGCTTTGGCGCATTAACAGGCGATGAAATCAACCCACCGACTCCATACTCAAGTGACCAGAGCGTTCGCGCTTGGTCTCCAGATATCGGGCGTTGTGCACATTGACGGTGGCGACGGAGGGAAGGCGCGCTACCACATCGATGCCTTCGCTGCGCAGCGCATCGATTTTTTCCGGATTATTGGTGATCAGACGAATCTGTCGGATGTTCAAGGCGCGCAACATCGTCGCGGCTGCCTGGTAGCGACGTGCATCGGCGGAAAAGCCCAGGTATTGATTGGCTTCAATGGTATCCAGCCCCTGGGCCTGCAACTGGTAAGCTCTCAGTTTACTGGCCAGGCCAATCCCTCTGCCTTCTTGTGAGATGTACAGCAAGACGCCACCACCGGTGCGGGCCATCGTGGCGATTGCCCCTTGAAGTTGTTCGCCGCAGTCGCATTTCAGGCTGCCCATGATGTCACCGGTAAAGCACGATGAGTGAACTCTGACATCAACGGGTTTACTCATATCGGGGGTGCCAACGGTCATGGCAACATGCTCTGCCGTTCCGTGCGCTTCCCGGAATACCCGTAGTGAGGTGTGATCGGCTGTGGCTAAGGGCACCTGAGCGCAACTCAATTCGATCAACGAAGCCGTGTCAGCCCGATACGCATATGCAGATGTCACCGACAGCTGCAGCACACCTCTGTCGCTTACAGGTTGGGTATAGAGCAGCAAGGCTGGCAGAACAGCTGCTTGCTGGATGAGCCGCAACGCCGCCGTGGCTCTGGCATCTTCCTGCGGTTGCCAGTTCAACGGCTCCTCGACATCGCTCTGCAACGGACCCAGACCGGCAAGCGACAGGATGCGTGCCAGGCGTGTTGATGCTGGCAGATTGATTACCGCTGCCTGAGTCTGGCCACTGCCGCCAAGTACCTGAGCTCGCATGGGTGACAACAAGAGTTTGCAATCGCCGGTTTCTGTGATGTGCTTCAGAGTAGTTGCATCCAGCGTTTCCACCAGTCGAATGGTGCATAGGCCGTTATCGTCTACCAGTGTGACTTCGCGACCTCGCTGCAGTTCAACAATACACCGCTCAGCGTCTAGATTCCTGTCGCTGTCAACACGCGTGTTTCGAAAATGACTCATCCGTTAAACAGTTAAATTGCGTAATTGTTTATATACGATGACATCTTGACGTTGGGTCGGGTGTAATTTGTCATGATTACGTGCATTGTGCCTCCAATAATCCGCTAACACTGGTCTGCAGCTCTTGAACAGCCATCCTGTCACAACCCCTGTCGAAGCGGCGCAAACGCGCGGCTGGCAGCTATTGCTCGCTGCACGGGGAGTCATGGAGGACAGTGCCCCTGCCGACGTTGTCAGTCTTCATTACAACACGTCAACAGGTGGTGTTGATGTCTATCCGGGGATGCGGCAAGCAGCCGATTTGCACTACACCCAAGATCAGCGATGGGTCTATAGCGAAGCGCTACCGTCAGCCACCATTGCGCTGCTGGATCTGTACCTTCCCGTGCTCGGATCTCATGCCTGTCCTTCGGTCGTGGTCGGGCATCTTGGGCAGAGTATTGATGCCAGAATTGCCACGCCATCGGGTGATGCGTTTTTTGTCACCGGCGAAGAAAACAGGGCTCATCTGCATCGCATGCGTGCACTGTGTCACGCGGTTATCGTGGGTGCCGAAACGGTGGTGATTGATAACCCGCAGCTGACAACGCGGGCAGTGGCAGGGCCTGACCCTGTTCGGGTTGTGCTCGACCCGTCGGCTCGAATCAGCAGCGATAACAACTTGCTGGCCAACCATAAAACCGCTACCTGGCTGGTGCACAGTGCATCTGCGGATCTCTCAGCATTCGCAGATCCGCCCAATGTTCAACGGATCATCATGCCCGCATCAGATTCTCGCCTGGCCTTGCCTGCTGTGTTGAGCGAGTTGCAAAAGCGGGGTGTTTATCGGGTGTTCGTTGAAGGCGGCGGCGTCACCGTTTCAGGCATGTTGAATGCAGGCTGCCTTGATCGCATGCAGGTGGCCATTGCCCCGGTACTGGTGGGCGAGGGTCGAGCGGCACTTCAACTACCGCCAGCGATCAGTATGCAAAATGCCCTGCGACCGCCGGTCAAGGTTTTTCGCATGGGCGAGGATATCCTGTGGGACTTCAATCTTCGCGATTCGGTTAAATCGGATGTCACGTCACAGAGCAAGGTAGACGAGGCAACAGTTGCCTCCGTCCTGACTGGCATTGAGCGGTTGATGTGATCGTGCAGGAGTTCTGATGGCGCGAGCAGGTCACCGCTATAGCTGTGACGGCGGCAGGCCCAGGACATCGGTATGGCCCACTTGCAACGATGATTGCTTCTCTGTAACGGCCGCTGTTCGTTGTTCCATCCACTCGGCAACCATCGGCTGAGCAGTGGAATCCTGCTCGATGGCTGCAGGTCCCCAACCGTTGACAAGCGCTTGTTGCAAATCCAGAGATTCGTGATCCAGCTGCCAGTGACTGTCGCCGGTGAAAACCCGGTGCCGGATACTCAGGTTTTCTTCAAAGAAAGCATGTGCCTGAGGGCCCAGCGCAGGTCCGAAGCCTTTATCCTTGAGTTGATGGGCGTTCAGTAAATTGGTGATTTGAGCATCGGTTCGTAGTGGTTCATGCCATTGCACATGACCGTTGTAATTCAACACAAACAACGTGGCGCAATGATGGAAGATACAATAACGGGCAAGTAGTTCAAGCCACGCCGCTGAAGTGAGATCCAATAGCGCAGAGCCTGTCACCAGATGCGCTTCAGCCAGGGGCAGAGTGGTCAGGCTGTTTGCCAGGTCGCATTGTTGCCAGGTCACCTGTGCGTTGAAGTGTTCTGCATCAACCTGCACCGAGTATGCATCCGCACGAAAGCCGTAACCATGCTGATCACACCAGCCCCGCAGTCGTTGGGTCATGGCACTCAGTAACAGGGGATCGTTGTCATAGAGGGTCCAGTGCTGTGCGTGACCGAGTCTGGGGCTCAGATAACGAAAATTGGAACCCGTGCCGGCGCCTAGTTCGACGACGTGCAGGTTGTCCAGCGGTTCAGTCCACTCGATCAGCTGGTGAGTCAGCTGCAGATTGCGGGCACGGTGATCGGCGTCTTCGCGCAGTGCCAGCCAGTCGGCTGAAAAACCCTCGGGAGGCTGGGCGTCAGTCGTATCAGACATTCAGGTAGTGGCTCTTCATGATTGCAGTTTCGAATTCCTGTGCCGCGGTTCTCCACGATCGGATGGATTTTCTGGCGTGCAAGGCACCCTGGCGAAGCTCTTTCATCAGCTGTTTGTCTTGCATGACACGACGCAGATTGCCCGCCAGCGCATGAACATCCCCGGGTGGAGACAACAGACCCGCCTCCACAGGTAGTGTGTCTGACAGGGCGCCTCCTGCGGTTGCAACGACTGGCAAGCCATAGGCAATGGCTTCATCCAGTACCATGCCATAACCTTCATGAAAAGAGGCCAGGACAAACAGGTCTGATTGTTCAAAACGGATGGCCAGTTGCTGCTCATCCAGCTCTCCCAGAAACGTCACACGCGACTCCATGCTGAACGCCTCGCATTGTGCTTTGAGCTGTTCAAAGGTGATGCTATCCCGATCGGGGCTGCCGACCAGATACAGGTGCCAGCGCTCATCCTTTAGCTGTGCAAGTGCCTCGATAAGAACAGCGTGGCCTTTGCGGGGGGTAAGTGTTGCCACACACAGCATGTCCAGCCCGGCCGATGAACTACCCGTTGCAACAGGCGCAGGATCAGTACCCGGGCACACCACCGACAGCTTGTTGGTAGGCACGGCAAAGTGATGCAATGAATCTGCCGTGCTCTGGCTAGTTGTGATCACGTGTGTCGCACAAGCCAGTGCCCGGGTTTCCAGATCCGTCAGTAACGCTGCTGAAGCGGTGCTGATGCCCGTTTCCATGGCCAATGGATGATGTATAAGAGCGATGAATCGCAGTCGTTGCTGGTGGGTTTTCAGCTGATCCGGCAACACGCTATAGGCGAGGCCATCGAACACCACGGTAGAATCGTCGGGTATGGACTCAAGCTGCGAGTGGGCCGACTGCCTGTCGGTTTCATCCGGAAACGGGTAGTGGCCGTCCAATGAAACCAGCTCTACGGTCCAGCCCTGCTGCTGCAGTGACTGTATGATCGCCTTGTCATAACGGTACCCGCCGGTGCGAGTATTGATGTCGCCGGGTACCACGAAGTGAAGTGTCTTCAACGCGATACTTCAGGCAGGTAGCTCTGCCTCAAAGGCGGCCCAGGCGACGTGGGACTCATGCAAGGTCACCTTCAGGCTGGTCAGGCCGCTGGCAGCAGGGCCGAGTTTGCCTTGCTTTATCAACTTGGCAATACGGTCGAAAATCACGGAGGCCAGGAATTCGGTGGTGGTGTTCTTACCGGCAAATTCCGGCACTTCGTCGAGATTCTTGTAGTTCAGCTCTGCCAAAACCGCTGCCAGTGACTGGCTGGCAAGCCCGATATCCACAACCAGTCCATCACTGTCGAGCTGTGGCCGGCGCATTTCGAGATCCACGATGTAAGTGGCTCCGTGCATTCCCTGCGCAGGCCCGAATATGTCGCCCTTGAAACTGTGGGCGATCATGAAGTGTTCTCTGACATTCAAGCTGTACAAGCGATATGCTCCTGTGAAGAGGTAAAGTCAGTCATCGTAACGAATACGGTGACACAATGCCTTGTGATCCTGACTCACCAACGCGCCGTAGGCGCCGGGCAGGTCGCGAAAATGGCTCTCGCCACTGATTAAAACGGCAAGCGTTGTATCCTGCAGCAACGACATGGCCAGTGTCAGTCGTCTGTTGAAGTTCCATCGACTCTGATGACTGGCTGGTAGTCTGCCTACCTGTGACGACTTCAACGTGAGCCGTTTAGAATGAAACGCGCTACCCAGCGGTAACGATACGGATTGATTGCCATACCAGCTCAATTCGACCACGGTAGCTTCGATGGCGGCAAGACCGATAGCGGTTTGTATACCGGCTTCGGTAGCCGACGCATGGAAAACCAGATCTCTCTCCCGGCTTGCCATGGTGGGTAGCGTGAAGTGCACACCGAGTTGACTGGCTATTGCCTCTCGATCAGGATTGATGTCAATGAGTTCAACATCGCACCCTGGAATCTGTGCTGCGAGCCATGCGATCAAACAACCCACGACACCGCCGCCGACCACGCTGATACGCTCACCGATCGAAGGCCCGGCATCCCACAACGCGTTGACGGCGGTTTCCATGTTGGCGCACAACACGGCTTGCTCAGTGGGTACGCAGGCAGGGATTACGGTGACAGCGCTGGTTGGTACCACATAGCGCGTTTGGTGCGGGAACAGACAGAAGACACGTTCACCGAGCAACGGTGCAGGACCTTGTTCAACGATACCCACGTTGATATAGCCGTACTTCAGAGGGAAATTGAAGTCTCCTTCCTGAAACGGAGCCCGCATGCGCTCGTACTCACTGATGGGCACAGAGCCTGAATACACCAGTGATTCGGTGCCTCGACTGATGGCGCTGTAAATCGTTTTGATCATCACGTGATGATCGTCGCAGGAGGGTAGCGGCATGTCGCGAATTTCCGCTTGCCGCGCAGAGCTTATCCAGAGTGCGGATGCACGGGTAATTCGGCCTGAATGCGACATGGAAGTATTACGTTGTAATGCTGATGGATTGGCCAGCGGGCATGCGCTGACTGTCGTGTGCGGCTGGCCTTTGCGTTATCGTAGTATAACGGGTGGATGCCAGTCGTACTGGCGGTTTGAATATTGGCTCAGGCGGCTCGTCCCAAATCGCTGGCGGGAAAGTGATCCGCCGCAGGCGCATCGATTTTTTCAGCCTTGCGTGCCTTCTTGTCGTCATACATACGCGAGTCCGCCTCCTGCAGCACGACTTCCATGGACATTCCAGGGCGTGAGGTTGCCATGCCGATACTGCATCCCAGTTTGTGTACGCCATCACTTGTGGCTATGGGCGAATTGAACAGATCACGTACATCCTGGGCGATAGTGATGGCTGCACGTTGATCGGCTTCAGGCAGAACGATAACGAATTCGTCACCGCCCCACCGGATCAGCACGCAGTCATCTGACAGTATGGCTTTAAGCCGCAGTGAGACGGCAACCAGTATCTCATCACCGATGGCATGTCCGTAGGAATCGTTAACCGCCTTGAACCCATCCAGATCCAGAAACAGAATGGAGGCGGGTAGTTCTGAATCTGTTTTGTCGAGCCTGGCTATGGTCTCGTTGCCGTGCTTCCTGTTTGACAGACCCGTTAGCTCATCGTGTGTCGCCTGGTGGCTAAGGCTTTGTTGATCTCGGCGCCGCTGGCGTGTTTCCTCTACGCTGGCGTGTGCGATGTGTTCCACCGCCGCCGTGATACGCGCGATATCGTCCTTGTGCGAAGGAATCTGTGCGCTCATGGAAGGCCTGTAAGCCAGTTGTTCGGCGCTGGTCCTGGCCTGGTTGAGGCGTCGCAATGTGGGATAGAGGCCCAGGCGCCAGGTGAGCAGCAGTGCCGTGATATTGATGAGTGCAACGAGCCCGAGGGTTATGGGCGTTGCAGCGGGAGCTTCCGTGTCATTCACAGAATTCAGAACCGTCAGAGCAGCGTAGCTTGACGCAACCAGAACGCTAACGTTGAACAACAGCCACAAGGTGAGGCGAACGTGCAGGGGAGCCAATAGGCGCTTGATCATCGACAGTAAACCGGTTTGTCGGGCGTAAGCGTGTATCGGCTGCGCCAGGGAAGGAATATAGTACTGGTCCGACTTGTCTGGTGATCCGCTTGTGAATCCGGTCCGCGGTATCGTTTTAAAAATCCTGTCTGTGTTTGTTTTTGTGACCATGTTCTCCTGTGTCAAGGCAACGGCTGAGCATGTGCCTCCCGGTGAGGCGGTGTTCTTTCGTTCGCTGTTCGCCATACCAGTGCTGATCATCTGGCTGGCGCAACGTGGAGAGTTTCCCGGCAAGCTAAAAGCGATTGATCCGATGGGCCATGTCTGGCGGGGTTTGATGGGTAGCTGCGCTATGGGGCTCGGCTTCCTGGCCATCGGCCTGTTACCCTTGCCGGAAGTGGTAGCGATCGGCTACACAGCACCTTTCATGGTGACAATACTGGCTGCCATGTTTCTGGGGGAGCAGATTCGTCTGGTCCGTTTTCTGGCACTGCTGCTGGGATTGACCGGCGTGGTGCTGGTTGTGTTGCCAAGGCTCACCACCCTGGATGCCGACATGGTCAGCGACATGGAGACGATGGGTGTCATCGCCGCGTTGTCAGCGGCCGTGTTTTCAGCCTTGGCCCAGGTGTTTGCACGCAAGCTTGTCGCGACAGAAAGCACCGGCGCTATCGTGTTTTATTTTTCTTGCATGTCCAGCTTTCTGGCGCTGCTGACCCTGCCTTTTGGCTGGATACTGCCAACCGGTATGGAGTTGTTGTTGCTCGTGTCCGCCGGCTTGCTCGGTGGTGTTGGGCAGATTCTGCTGACCGAGAGCTACCGGTATGCAGAAGTGGCTGTCATAGCCCCGTTCGAATACAGCTCCATACTATTAGCCACTGCCCTTGGCTACTTCGTGTTCAGCGAAGTACCCACACGGCTCATGCTGTGCGGCGTGGCATTGATCATCACCGCAGGCGTCATCATTATTGTCAGAGAGCGGCGCCTTGGCATCGCGCGGGCGCCAAAAGCTGGTGTACTGTGACCTTCAAAGCGTTCAAACAGAGAGCCCCCTTTGGCGCTCAACAAGGCGCAGTTCGCCGGCAATGCTGATGCATTGGCAAGAACTGCAACGCAGTGGAGCGCCAACTGGGGCTCTCCCGAAGGGCGAACCGTCAAGCGCTCTTCCCCGTTGTTGCTTGCTCTTGGAGTATTCCAATACGCCTGCGAGCAAGCGCCTAGGGGC
>CALLPU010000021.1 GCA_938016235.1 uncultured Granulosicoccus sp.
ATGCAGGTGGCGGAGCATGCGCTGGTAGGCGCATACGATGATCCGCAGGCACTCTCACAGTTGGGCAATGCCTGCGATGCCGTGACGGTGGAATTCGAAAATGTACCGGCAGCGAGTCTGGAGCAATTGAGTTCGCTGTGCCGCGTAGCGCCTTCCGCTGCGGCAATCAGGGTTGCGCAGGATCGGGCGTTGGAAAAGCAGACTGCCCGCAGTTTTGGGCTGCGTCCGGTGCCTTACGCCACGATTGAACGACGGGAAGATATCGACTCTGCCGTGGCCAGCGTGCAATTGCCCGCTATCTTGAAAACCTCGCGGCTGGGCTACGATGGCAAGGGGCAGAGTGTTTGTCATACATCAGAGGAGGTTTTTGCAGCCTTTGCTGCGGCAGGTGAGGCGGACTGCGTTCTGGAGCAGCGCATTGATCTGGCGGCTGAAGTATCAGTGGTGCTGGCACGCGGGCTGGAGGGTGACATGGCTGTATTTCCGGTTGCGAGGAACGTTCATGAAAACGGCATATTGGCGACCTCCACGGTACCGTGTCATCTGCCAGATTCACTCCCGGAATCAGTGACATCGGATGCCATCGGGCTGGCCCGCAAGCTGGCAGATGGGCTGGATTACCACGGCGTCCTCGCGGTCGAGTTCTTTGTAGACGAACACGGTGCCGTGTTTTTTAATGAAATGGCGCCAAGACCCCACAACAGTGGTCACTACACGCTGGATGCCACGGTCTGTTCTCAGTTCGAGCAACAATTGCGCGCATTGTGTGCTTTGCCGCTGGGTAGCACGCAATTGCTATCACCGGTTTGCATGGTCAATCTTTTGGGAGATGTGTGGGCTGATGGCCAGCCGAGGTGGATAGAGCTGATACAGCAGCCGGGCGCACACTTGCATTTATACGGCAAAACCGAGGCGCGTCCTGGCCGAAAAATGGGTCACATCAATTGTATGGCCGATACGTCCGAGCAGGCGCACACCACAGCGGTGCAGGTATTACAGAAACTGTGACGAGCCTCCAGTGCCACACTCCACACTCTGTGAGCTTTCAGGAGCCAGTTATATAGGGATATTTTTTCGTATTTAACGTGCTTGGCGAAAAACTTGCACCGCAGCGGCAACGCCTTTTGTCCTCGCTGTGAGTAATCTCTGCCCAATGAAACGAGCTATTCTGCACATCGGTACCGAGAAAACCGGTACGACATCGATTCAGAAGTTCTTGTTCGAAAATCGCAGCAAACTCAGTTCGATGGGTCTGTTGTTTCCGGCATCGGCGGGTTTCATCAGCAATCAACGTCTGGTGGTGTACGGTAAGCAGGCGCCTGAGCCTGATCTTGCTGACGAGTCGCTCGATGTGACCGATTCGGTCCAGCTGGACCAATGGAAAGAGCAGTTTGTGCTCGAACACTGTTCTGAAATACTGGCGTTTCAAGCTCGACATACAGGTGCATCCAGTGTTATCTATTCAGCGGAACACCTTCAGTCTCGATTGACCAAGATAGACGAAATCAAGCGGATCGCTCGCTTGTTGCGCCCCTTGTTTGATGAGGTGCGCGTGCTGGTGTATCTACGCCGCCAGGACCGCTATGCATTAAGCGCGCACAGTACCTCTGTGAGAGGAGGCAATCCCAATACCTTTGCGTTTGAGAAGCTCAATGCAGTGGGACCATACTACGACTATCGAATGCTGCTTGAACAGTGGAGTGAGGTATTCGGTGCGGATGCCATTGATGTGCGAGTGTTTGAAAAAGCGCAACTTCACGGCGGCGATGTCGTCACGGATTTTTGCCAGGTCACTGGCATCGACGATAGCTGTCCCAGTATGGTAAAGCCTGAGTCCGAGAATGAGGCGTTATCACACACGGCCCTGATGCTGTTACGCAGGTTCAACGCACTGGCTGCAAACGATCCCACGTTACTTGAATATTCCAAGACTGAGATTCGGCCCTATTTGCTCGGCGAAGTACAGCGTATTCAGGACCCGTATGGCCGTGTGCTTCCTTCCCGGTCATCCGCTGTGGATTTCTATGAACAGTTTCGAGAAGACAACCAATGGATCGCTGAGCAGTGGTTGAACGGGAAGGGTTTCAATGAAGACTTCCATGAATACCCCGAAACTGCGTCCACACCACCTGCGCTTGATGATCTTGATGAGCGCCTCAGTGTTTTGATAGACGAGTTTTCGCACAGTCGCATGGGTTATGCAACCCGGATCGGCAGGGCGATAAAACAACGTGTCAGCAACGGCTGATAACCGTATCCAGGCACTTATTGTCTGAGCTGTGAACTCGTTCTCGGCAATGGTACGAAACTGGCAAGCCTTCACCCATACACGCTCTCAACCATTCGAAACTTTTCGAAGAACAGATAACACGATGAGTCTTACCCAACGATCTTCACGCTCCAACGATCATTCAGCGAGCTTCATTCCCACCGCTGTTGAATCGCTGACCATTCAAAGCACAGCACTTTCAACTATCGCCAATCGGCTAGGTTCTGAATTTGATGATGCCGTTCGACTCATACTGGGTTGTAAAGGGCGTGTCATTATTTCGGGCATGGGCAAGTCCGGCATCGTTGGAAAAAAGATTGCCGCCACGTTTGCATCCACTGGTACGCCCAGTTTCTATGTGCACCCGGGTGAAGCCATTCACGGCGATCTGGGCATGATTACGGCGGATGATCTGATCGTGATGATTTCATACAGTGGCGAGACCGAGGAAGTGGTCAAGCTGATGCCATCGTTGAAGTACTTTGGCAACAAGATCATTGGCATGGTGGGAGCTGAAAACACCACGCTGGGCAAGCAGGCCGATGTCACCTTGCGTGTCGACATTGAACGAGAAGTGTGCCCCAACAATCTGGCGCCTACCACCTCAGCTCTGGCTATCATGGCGTTGGGCGACGCGCTGGCCGTGTGTCTGATTCGGGCTCGTGATTTCAAACCCTCTGACTTTGCCCAGTTTCATCCGGGCGGCATGCTGGGACGTCGACTCCTGTCACGGGTGGCCGATACCATGATCACGGAAAACCTGCCGCTGATAGGCCCTGAAGAGTCTGTCAGGGAAGCCATTTTCTGCATGACCTCTGGCAGGCTGGGGCTTGCCATCATCATTGATAACGATCGTCTTCTCGGTATTCTGACCGATGGGGATTTGCGTCGCGCATTGATCATGGACCCCACCATGCTCGACAAGCGAGTGCGGGATTTCATGACCCCGGTACCGGTCACCATATCGGCCGATGCGATGGTGACGGATGCGGAAGTGTTGATGCGTAAGTACAAGATTCGCGCATTGATCGTGACCGGCGCCAGAGAAGGGGAAGAGGATCAGGTATGCGGATTGCTTGAGATCTTCGCCAATCATCAGAAGTGATTCTGGTTCTCTTGTAACCCATTCAAACGCTGATGTTCATGCAAACGCCAACGCTAGTTCGCTCTTCTCTGCTGTCTGCTGTCATGGCGTTGAGCGCCTGCAGTACATTACCACCTGCCGAGCCATCGGCAGTGTCCACAGCCGACAGGGTGAGTAGCCAGGGGCTGGATAAGGCGGCGGTGGGTTCTCGTATCACTCTGCCCGCCAACAATGCGCTGGGCGTTTCCAGTGTGCAGATCGTCGATGAATACCGTGCGGCGAGTGGACGGCTTTGCCGCCGTGTGCAAGTGTCGCCAACTGACGATAGCTCCCGCGTCATGTGCCAACGCAAGAACGGGCAGTGGAGCTTTACGCGCGCCCTGATTTCAAACTCCCTGCGTCAAACCATGAAGAACCAGCCGTTAGTCAGCACACCGTTGTCGAGCGAGTTGATGCAGGACGGTCAGGAGGTTGTTGATACGGCCGCGCAGGCCATGGTGTTATCTGCGGCAGATACAAACGAAGTACCCGGTCTGGGTAATGCCATGGCAACGGCGGCTGATGCTTCCGCGCCGCCAGTGCAGTTGCGACTGAACCCGGGCGAGACGCTGTGGCGTTTTGCTGCCAGGACAACGGGGAATCCAGAGAACTGGACGCATATTGCCAAGCTCAATGGCATCAGTGATGTGGGGAAATTGCAGGGCGGTACGATGCTGAATATACCTGCCGAACTCTTCGCTGGAAGCCGCTGACATGACTGCGCTGTCCTCCGGGATCGCAGACAACTCGATCACCGTCAAAAAAGTTCTCGGTGCCTTAGTCACCCAGGTTCGTGTGATCAATGCGTTGGTGTTGCGCGAAACCAAAACACGCTACGGTAACTATAAAATAGGTTTTCTGTGGGCGCTGATCGAGCCGCTCGTGGGTGTCAGCGTGTTTGTCGCCATTTTTGCCAACTTGCGAAATGACAACCCCGGTGGCATGCCTCTGGTGACGTTCATGTTGGTGGGTTTCATCTGCTACGGCTTGTTTCGTGATCCGTGGAACTCGATGCAAGGCGCAATCAGCAACAGCAGAAACCTGCTCACATTTCCGCAGGTCACCACGTTTGATGTAATCATGTCGCGAGGCATTCTGCAGGTACTGGTGTCTTTCTTCGTACTGGGTTTCCTGCTGTACATGGCCTATCTGGCTGGTTTTGAGGTGCGCTGTGAACGACCGCTGGGCGTGCTGATGGCCTGTGGATTGTTCTGTGTTCTGGGGCTGGGTATGGGATTTCTGTTCGCCAGCCTCGAACCGATGGTGCCTTCGGTAAAGCAATTCGGGTCACAGGTGTTGGGGCGGCCCCTGTATTTTTCCTCCGGTCTGTTCTACACCGCTGATACGTTACCACCCCCCATACGCGAGTACCTTCTCTATAACCCGGTGCTGCACATGATCGAGCTGGTACGCGGAGAATTCTTTCACGAATTCGAAACCATGCACGGCAGCTGGTTCTACGCCAGCATGTGGGCCTTCACTACCCTTGTCGTTGGATTACTGGCGCACCAGGCGATGCACAAGCGGGCGATCGTCACTAAATGATCAGTCTGCGCAACGTCAACAAGAAATACCGTACACAAGCTGGCTACCGTGTCGTGCTGGACAATGTCAGCCTGGATTTTCCAGTAGGCAAGAGTGTTGGCATACTGGGCTTGAACGGGGCGGGTAAGTCCACGTTGATTCGTATCATCGGCGATGCTGAGCCACCGGATTCCGGCTTTGTACATTGCGACCAGCGAGTCTCCTGGCCGCTGGGATACTCGGGTGGTTTTCAGGGCAATTTAACCGCTCGCGAAAATGCACGATTTGTGGCGCGTATATACGGTGAAAGTGTTCGCTATGTTGAAGAGTTCACACGCGAATTCTCGGAGCTGGGTGAGTATTTTGATGAACCGTTGAAAAGCTACTCGGCGGGTATGCAGGGGCGATTCGCTTTCTCTGTCAGTCTTGCCTGTAACTTCGAGTACTACCTTGTGGATGAGGCACTGGAAACCGGTGATGCACGCTATCGGGAAAAGTTTCGTATGGCGTTTGAAGAGCGTCGGGCCAATGCGTCCGTGATATTGGTATCGCACAACGAACAGACGATCCGCCGCAATTGCGATATGGCCGCAATCCTGCATGAAGGCACTCTGGTGTTATACGAAGATCTCAAGGAAGCACTGCTTGAATACAACATATTGCAGAACCAGCCACGGTAGCAACGTGTCAGTGCGGCCGAGTATCGGCATTGTGGATCCGGGTTAGACATGACACAGCAGAATACTCTCCTCCCGACGTTGCAAGAGATCTGATGAAGGCCATTTTAAAAACGATGGGAACTATCGTGGGAATTCCCACGCTGTTCGCCATTCTGTATTACGGTTTTCTGGCCTCCGACATGTATGTGTCGGAAGCGAAGGTGGCTGTGCGTTCGGCCAAAAGCGGTATCAGCACCAACGGACTAACTGCATTACTCGCATCTCCGGTGTTGTCCTCTGGTGGTCAGGATTCTCTGGTGGTCATGGAGTACGCCACTTCCCTGGATATCGTTGAACAGCTGCGCGAGCGTGTAGATTTTATCGAGCACTACGCGAGCCGGGACGTGGATTTCCTGTCACGGTTGAAAAGAGATGCCACCAGTGACGAAGTGCTGCAATACTATCAGGAGCGGGTCAGCATTCAGCGCGACATCATGAGCGATGTACTGACTGTCAAGGTGCGGGCGTTTACCCCTCACATGGCACAGGATATAGCCTCACTGATTATAGACTTGAACGAGCAGCTGGTTAATACGCTGTCCAATCGGATGGAAGAAGATGCCATTCGATCAGCCAGGTCGGAAGTTGATCGTGCGGTACAGCACTTGCGCAAGACAGCGCAGGACATCAATCGTTTTCAATCAGCCAACGACTCGGTGAGCCCGAAAGATGAGTCCATTGCGCTGTTCGGCCGAGTCTCTGCCATCGAATCCAAGATCAGTGAAACGCGGGCCACCTTGTCTGAAACCATGGCGTACATGCGTGAAGATTCTGCCGATGTTGTGGTACTGAAAAATCGTATCAACGCGCTGGAGCGACAGTTGAGACTGGAGAAAGGCCGTGTCACCGGTGACGGTGAAGGCGACCTTGGCAGCCTGGTGGAAAACTTTCAGCCATTGATCCTCGAGCAGGAAATTGCTCAGCAGGGTTATGCGGCATCGCTGGCCTCATTTGAAGCGGCGAGAATCGATGCGCAGCGGCAGAAGCAGTACCTGATTCGATTCGTGGAACCCAACCTGCCGGATGCTGCCAGCGAGCCACGCCGATTGATCAAGGTCATTACCGTCATGGTGTATTCCTTTCTGGCCTACCTGATCTTCGGCTTGCTCTGGTCTGCACTAAAAGACCACATGGGGCACTAGAGGCGCTTAAGCGGCGGGGCGGACTTGCCGCTCGCGTAGCCCATTTGTATCTGGTGCATCGCCAATACGACCGAAGTCGACGGTTATGCCGGATGGCGGCACCCTATTTGCTCAGCTATTGCTTCATGCTGAATTTTCTCAATTTACTCAGGCGGGACGTACACACAGTGCAGATAATGCGTATTCCTTTTCTAGTGTTGCTGTGCATTCTGGTACTGCCCGCACGCGGTCAGTCGCTTCAGGGTGCTGATCTGGATACACTGGTTGATGAGGCATCAACCGCTGATCTCCTGCAGCAGCGCGAACAGCTGACAGCAGGGCGGCAAGCCACCCGTCGACTGCCTGGCAATCCCCGGCCATTTGGCGCAAACCTGTTTGATGGCGGGTTCAGCAACGACCGTGAAGACGGTATCAACCCGGGCTACATCATTCAACCAGGCGATCAGATTGCTGTGCGAGTCTGGGGGGCCATTGAGTTCAATGAGTCTCTCGGGGTCGATGCACGCGGCAACATTTTTATCCCAAAAGTGGGGCCGGTAATGGTGGGTGGCACAGCCAACCGTGACTTGAATCAGCGAGTGACACAATCTGTACGATCAGTATTTACTGATAATGTGCGGGTTTACACCAGTTTGAACGGTTCCCAACCTGTTGCTGTTTTCGTGACGGGTTATGTACCCCAACCCGGTCGGTTTAGCGGAATCCCGTCTAACTCTGCATTGCACTTCATTGACCGCGCTGGCGGTATAGAAGAAACGCGTGGTAGCTATCGCAATATTTCCATCATGCGCGACGGTGAAAAGCTGGCGTCTATTGATCTCTACGATTTCCTGTTGGAAGGCATCATGCCAAGCTGGCAGTTCCAGGATGGTGACACCATCGTGGTGGGTGTGCGCAACAGTGTGGTGGTGGTAACGGGTGATGTGGCTAACGCTGCCATATTCGAACTGGAAGAAAGCAGTGCACCGGGTCGACAACTGATCACTCAGTCCTTGATTGAACCGGGTGTGTCTTATGTGGCTGTGTCGGGTATCAGGAATTCTGAGCCGTTTTCGGTTTATCTGCCTCTGGCTGAATTCGAAGCGTTCCAGCTCCGGGACGGAGACTCGGTCAAGTTCAGTGTGGATCAACACGACACCATCATTGTGGTGGAAGTTGAGGGCTCACATCTGGGACCCTCACGCTATGCTGTTCCCAGAGACACACGTTTGCAGGAAGTGCTGGATTACATCGAAGTGGATCCGCGACTTGCCGACATTGGTGCGCTGTCGTTGCGACGGCAATCGGTGGCACTTCGTCAGAAACAGTCTCTGGAAGAGAGCCTGCGCCGGCTGGAGTCCCGCTATCTCACCGCCTCTTCGCAAACGGATGCCGAAGCACGCATCCGCTCACAGGAGGCGCAATTGGTCACGCAGTTCGTTGAACGTGCAAGACAAGTCGAACCATCGGGCCGTCTGGTTGTAGCAAACGGTGGAAATGTGGCTGACATACTGCTTCAGCAAGGCGACACGATATCCATACCGCGTCGCAGTGATTCGGTATTGCTCAGCGGTGAGGTTTTTGTCACGCAGGCCATGCTGCACAGAAAGGGATTGCGGGCACGTGACTACATCGCGCTGGCCGGCGGCTTTTCACAACAAGCGTTCAAGTCACGTCTCGTCGTGATGCATCCCAATGGCGAGGTCACCACCGGCAAGAATCCTGTTGTCAGGGCCGGAGACGAAATCATCGTCATGCCAAAGGTACCCACCAAGAACCTGCAACTGGCGTCTATCCTGGCTGACATTCTATACAAGGTGGCTATTGCCACATCCGTTGCGTTGAAAATCTGACAGGATCAATCAAACAATGTCAGCAGAGGTTCATACCGGTGAGAACGGCTGGTTATTCCTGACAGGCGGTGAACACAGAGTCATTGATCTGTTTCGTGCTGAGTCAGCCTTTACGCCTGAGATGGCAAACCAGTGGGTTGAATTGCTGAGGCTGCGGGCGGATCAGTTGTCGGGACGAGGCGTGCGATACGTGCATGTAACGGCGCCCGATAAACTGACGTTGCTGAACAGGCACTATACCGATTCACTGGCTAACCTTGACGGTAGCCCCATTCGTCAGTTGCACGCACGACACGAGGCTGAACTGCCGAATTTCCTGAACGTCGTACCCTATCTGTCGCAGGCCATCGACAAGTATCCGGTGTTCTGGAAAACGGACAATCACTGGACGGCCTGGGGTTGTTTCATGGCCTACCAGTTGTTATGCAGTCACCTGGGGGTGCCGACAAACACCGATATCCTGAATTATCCGTTTACTGAAAAAGATGCCGTATTGGGCCTGGGCCATGCTGCATTCAATGCTACTGGCCATAGCGCTGAACCGGAAACGGTCAGAACGTATCAGCTCGACCGGTATTCACAGCGTGTCTATGCCAATCAGGTTGTACGCTTCCGGGAAAACCGTCAGCTGGATCAGTTAGCTGAACGTCTGGTGCTGTCATCACCGGACCAACTCTCCCGGGTACAGCAGGCTCAGTTCCAGACACTTGCTGATGGCAGCGGAAGTCACGTGATCTACGAGAACCATTCATCAGCCGCCATTGACAAGAAAATTGTGTTGTTTGGTGATGCGTATTCGGAGTACCGATCCCATCTGCTGACGGGTATGCTGGCTGAAACGGTCAGGGAAGTGCACTTCATCTGGAGCCGGTCTATCGATCATGAGTATGTCAGGCAGGTAAGACCCGATATCGTGATATCGCAAACCAGTGAGGCCAGCATGACGCAGGTTCCGGAAGATAGCGGATCAGTGCAGAGCTGGGCCGGCAACGGCATGCATGCGTTGAAAACCTTGATGAACGATGAGTCGTTCCAGACGCTTGATCAGCACCTTCCTGAGCTACCAGCGCTGAAGACCTTGCGAACCGAGCTACTGGGTAAAGAGACCTATCAGCTGAACCCTCCGGTGATCGTGCAACACGGTTGTGGGGGCGAGCATCAGGAGTTGGCGATGCAGACTGACACGGTGTCGCTGGTTGAGCTGGAAAAGGCGCGATTGTACTTCAGTGGCGATCGGTGTCTGATGCGATCGGCTTCGGGCCAGACAGTGCTCAATTACAGCGTGGATGATGAGCGCGAAGCCCGTCTGCTGAACGAGGATTACAAGCCGCTGCAGGGCACCAGTTTTCTACTGGCGCCCTCCGCAGGTGCACATTGCTACTACCACTGGATGCTGGACATTCTGCCCAAGCTCGGTCTGTTGGAGCGGCAGGGTATCTCACTCGATTCCATTGATCATTTTCTGGTCAGAGAAATCACTGGTGATTTTCAGCGCGAAACTCTGGCAAGGCTTGGCATTGATGAATCCAGGATCGTAGAGACAGTAAAACGACAGTTCCTGTTATGCGACAACTTGTTGCACATCGATATGAACAATGGCATCAACCTGAAGATGAACCGGTTTGTGCCGCTGTGGTTGAAGCAGACGTTTCTGTCAGTACCCGAAGAGGCGGAGCGGCTGCGCTTGTATATCAGCAGGCCGGAAGGCGTGCGCCGCGGCATACTCAATGAGCATGAAATAAGGCCGCTGGTTGAGGCTGCGGGGTTCACCGTGGTTGCCATGGAAGGCATGAGTATCGCCGAACAAGCCGCGTTACTGAGCCGTGCCGACGCATTGATGGCCCCTCACGGGGGAGCACTGACCAACATGGTCTTTTGTAAACCCGGCATTCCGGTAATCGAGATTTTGAGCCGGCATGTTTTTCCGTACTACTACGGATTGTCTGAACTCTGCGGTCATCGCTACCACGCCATCATGCAGGATCCCGAGGCTGACTTTCCTCGACTGGTGAATTACCGAATAGCGCAGGCACATTCGGATCCTGCCCTGCAATGGCAGACTCAAAATGAATCCTTCAACGTGGATATTGAGGCTGTCAAGCGCATGCTGGAACGCTTGCCAGGTTAGCGATGCGCCCCGTGGTCTGGTCCTGAGAATTGTCAGTGCGGCAAGACGGGTAACGCTCAGTGGCCGTGTTATTGCAGTAACAGGTTATCGTATTTTTACACCGTCATCTCCACGGGCGCGTGTGACAACAAAGTGACATCATTCATGAGATCAAAGCGTCAGACTGTTCTAAGACCCTTCAAGATAGTCAGAAAAAAAGCGCGTGCATGGAAGAACGAAACGTCGCAAGGACGCCATATTGCGAAACTTTGCGCTCGTTATCGGCGTCGAAGCATTAACGTTGTTCGTCGGGCATCAGGCTTACCGTTACTGGTGGCGAACGCGCCTGGTAATCCTCAGGTATCTTCACAGAACGCCGCCATTGAGGCGAGTAACGTCACCCCGGTAGGTACGGCACCGCAAGCC